>DATJGV010000126.1:0-8584 GCA_035494575.1 Pyrinomonadaceae bacterium
GCAGTTCATTTTCTCTGAAACTCCGGTGTGCCCAGCACCAGTCCCAGTATCTCAAGCACATAATTCGGCTGTTTCGCCGCGGGTTTTTGCTCCGCCAACGCCATTGTACCGGCAAGGGCAGCCCTCTCGACTTCGGCGTCTTTTCGGGCTTTTGCATCCTTTGCGACCTTTTCGAGCGCGGCCTTTGTATGGTCGGTTATCGCGTTCGTCAGTATCAAACGCGAAAGAGCCTCCTCAACCTTTAGCGGATCGCTTGCGTCCGTGTTCTCCAACAGCTTTTTAGTGTCGACCTTGGTTCCCTTGATCGAATTTGTCGCGAGCGCACCGGCAAAATTAAAGCGCGTGAGAAGGTCGTTGTTGGACAGCCACTCTGTGCTCATGTCAGGATAGCCGTCCGGCGTAACGCGTCCGTAAACCGGCTGACCCATTCGCGAGATCCAGCTAAGGATAGGGCGATCGGCGTCGGTTTCGGCATTTGTGATCCGGAGCGCGGCAGCAACGTATTCGAACGGTGAACGAACCTTGTTACGATAAGCTGCGGGACTGAAAAACGCGGGCGACGTAATGATGCTTTTCAGGGTTTCGGTTATCGATCCGTTGGTTGTCAAAAACACCCGTGCAGCTCGATCGACGACCGCTTTTGGCGGTTCGTCGCCAAGGAACCGCCGGGCCATTTTTGTCGCGATGAAACGCGCGGTCGACGGATGGCTTGCCAGAATATCGAGCACGCGTTCGCCGTCGGCGATGCCGCCGCCCGCCGCGATCTTAACGCCCAATACTGTCTTTTCGCCGTTGTCGTGGAGCGCCGGGTTGTAAATAAACACGCCCTCGTCGTTGGGTTTGCGGATGGTCCAGCCCGTAAAACATCGTGCAACTTCCTGAACGTCCTTTTGCGTGTAGCCGCCGTTCACACCGAGCGTGTGCAGCTCCATCAGCTCGCGGGCGTAATTTTCGTTTATTCCGCCTGATTGCCTCGCAGGCCTGTCCTTAGTAGCCGGATATTTTCGCAAAACGCTCGACGTCCAGTTGTCGAGGTAATAAAGCATCGCCGGCGAGTGCGCCGTTGCTCCGAGCAGATCGCGAAAATTGCCCATCGCGAATGGACGGACCGCCTCGCGGTCAAAACCCGTAAGCAGCAGCCGGTCGGCGTCCTTATTGGCAAAAATGCTGAAATGATTTTCCCAAAAATCGACCATCACCTCGTAAAGCTGCCGCTCGCTGTAAACGGCGCGGAGCAGTTTTGCACGCTGCAGCTCGTTAACGACCATACCGGGATTTTTCGGCGGGGGCGTCGGTTTTGGTTTCGGCGTTGGCGTTGGCGATGGTTTGGCTTCCTGCGTTTCGGCATTGGCGGTCGCTGCCGTTTCATTTTTTTCCACGTTCGGGCTCGGCAACGGCGTCGGCTTTGGTTTTGGCGGATTGTACAGTTCGGCAATCGTCGGCGTAGCAAGCGAAAGGGTCGGCAATTTTGCGAGCCGCGTATCGAGCGCCGA
The DNA here is from genome assembly GCA_035494575.1 of Pyrinomonadaceae bacterium. Taxonomy (GTDB): domain Bacteria; phylum Acidobacteriota; class Blastocatellia; order Pyrinomonadales; family Pyrinomonadaceae; genus OLB17. Next base: position 1,494 of record DATJGV010000126.1, read on the forward strand.
ATCGTCTATCGTGTCGGGCTCAAGCTGCTGTTTGAGATAGGTGTCAATACCCATCTGTTTGACCCTCTCCAGATCGCCGGGCCTCGCGCCGAATGTCAGACGCGACAGCAGCTGGGCGATCTGCTGGTCTTTGGTAAGTTTTGTTTTGGGGATCTCGGGTGCGGCAAATCCGGCCACGGGTCCGCAGACCAATAAGAATAGCAACAAACCGGCACACAAACGCATAGGACAAACCTCCGCAAAAACTCGTCGTCGTACTTTCAAGATATCAAAAGTCTAAGACGTTTCGAAATATTTGTTGGTCTATTGATTTTCCCTTCGCCAGCGACGGCATAGGTCACGTGCAGCCTGTTCCCACAACGGATAAGAAAATCCGAAACCTGACTCTATTAATCTTTTAGGCACCACACGGCGGCTTTTTAATACGAGTTCGGTTTCCGATCGCATAAATAAGGCACCGATTTCGAGCATCAGCGGCGTTGCGGGCAATCCGACGGACGCTCCCCATGCGTCGCGAAGGATCCGCATAAAATCGCGATTCTTCATCGGGTTCGGTGACGCGATGTTGACAGGGCCGGAAAGATCTTCGTGATCGATGAGCCAATAAACGGCATTTAGAAAATCGACGTCGTGCACCCACGAAATATACTGCTCACCCGAACCGGCAGTTCCGCCAAGCCCGCGCCTGACAAGGCTGAGCATCACATCAAAAATGCCGCCGCGGTCAGGACTGAGAACAACCGCCGAACGCATCAAAACTTTTCGAGTGTTTGGCGTTGCGGCCTCGTTCGCGGCTCCTTCCCACGCTTTGGCGACATTGACACTGAAATTCCATTTTTCCGGTGCGTTTGGTTCGGTCCCGCCTATAAGTCCGGTAACGTCGTCGTTCGGAGCATCGAAACGATGCGAATATATCGTCGCCGTGCTTGACTGCAGCCACACCCTTGGAGGATTTGACGCCTTCGCGATCGCTTCGCCAACAACCTTTGTCGATCTGACCCGCGAATCCATTATTTCGCGGCGGTTTGCCTCGTTATAACGGCAATTAACGCTCCGACCGGCGAGATTGATGACAACGTCGGCACCGTCGATCTCGTCGGCCCATTCGCCAAGCGTTTCGCCGTCCCACGAAACGACGGCCCAGTCCGCAGGCTCATGCTTGCGGCTTATCACCACAACCTCGTGCCCGTCGTTGTTAAATGCACGCGCCAGCAGCGTGCCCACCTGACCGGTTCCGCCTGGAATGACGATTTTCATTTTAGTAGGATCTCTGGCCTCTTTTCTTCCCACACGTCAGCGATAGCGTCCAAGGTTCGATTTTTGTCCTTTTCACTTAGTCCCATCAATTCGGCGTTTGTCTGTAACCAGTATCGGTAATTTAAGAATATAGATTTGCTGTTCGCCAAAACCTCGAGGAAAAAATCAACACCATTATAATCAAATATAATGGACAGTGACCGTATTTGTTCTAGAGCGTTCTTTCCTCGAAGACAATAGGCATCCGGGATGTAGCCTACAAAGGCTTCTCCAAAATAGGCATTTACGACGCCAATATTTTCTGTAATATTTTCATTAAACTCTGGTAGCATTTCGGATGGAATCCAAAACTCTTCATGCTTGCTTCCGCCGACAACCTGTTTTTCAAACTGATTGATATAAGTATCATCAACGGAGAATCTGGCTACATATCCGACGAAAGAATTCGATTTTGTGTTCCAGTCGCGGGCGATTTGTTCGGCGTACTCAAAATTAAGAACAGGATAAAAAATCGGTTGCTCCTGCAATCTTGGTGGAAAAGCCTTAAACTCAAGGTCGTAGATGAGCGCCAGTTCCTCCATTCCTGTGGGTCTGTATAGGATCATTTTAGAGTTCTAATAGACCATCCGAGCCTTTACGGTTCCCTGAATGTCCTTTAACAACTCAAAAGCCTCGTGCGATATTTTTGAATCAACATCGAGAATTACGTATCCGATCGAGTCGTTGGTCTTCAAATACTGGCCGAGTATGTTGATACCGTGTTTTGAAAGCCGCGAGTTTATCTCGCCCAGCACGCCCGGAATGTTGCGGTGAATATGCAGGATGCGGTGCGTTCCGGCCTGCGGCGGCAGGTTGACGGGCGGCACGGTATGCGAGCCTTCGCTGGTGCCGAGTTCGAGATATTTCAAGAGCTTTGCCGTTACGTCAAGTCCGATATTTGCCTGGGCCTCTTCGGTTGAGCCGCCGATGTGCGGCGTGAGAATGACGTTCGGCAGATTTTGCAGAATGCTCGAGAATTTGTCGCCGGTCTTTTCGGGTTCTTCGGGAAAAACATCAACGGCGGCACCCGCGATCACACCTTTTTCTATTGCCCGTTTGAGAGCGGCGAGATCGACGACATCGCCGCGGCTGTAATTGAGTAAAATGCAGCCCGGCGGCATTGCGTTTATTGCGTCGGCGTCGATCATGTTTCGCGTGGTCGCGTCGGACGGCACGTGGAGCGTAACGATGTTTGACTGCTTTAAAAGCTCTTTAAGATCGCGGATCTGCTTCGCATTGCCGTGCGGCAATTTGGTTGCTATGTCGTAATAAACGACCTGCATCCCAAGCGCCTCGGCCATGATCGAAACCTGCGAGCCGATGTTGCCGTAGCCGATAATTCCCAAGGTTTTGCCGCGAAGCTCAAAACTTCCCTTTGCCTCTTTTAGCCATCGCCCCTGATGCGCCGCTGCGTTTTTGTCGGCTATTTTGCGGATCAGCATAACGCAAAGGCCGATAATCAATTCGGCAACCGAACGCGTGTTCGAATACGGAGCGTTAAAAACGGCAACGCCTTTCTCCGTGGCCGCTTTCAGATCAACCTGGTTAACGCCGATGCAAAAACAGCCGATCGCGAGCAGTTTATCTGCAGCCTCAATAACATTTTTGGTGACGCGCGTTTTCGAGCGGATGCCGAGAAGATGAACGCCCTTAACGGCCCTGATCAACTCCTCTTCGCTGATAGCTCCGTTTAGCTTTTGGATGTCGGTGTAACCGCCCAGCTTAAGCTCTTCGACAGCAGAATCAGCAATGTTTTCAAGAAGCAGGATCTTAATCTTGGTTCGGGGATAGGATGTAGGCGATGCTTTCATAATGAAAGGGGATTATAACAAAAATACGAATGTGATTCTTGCCGCTAGCGGTCCAATAAATGCGGAAGAGTACCGCATCTCTTGATCCACGGGATTCGCCCTGCCTCCTAACGCATCCTTCGAAAGACGAAAATTGCGTTACCAATTATGGCTTCCGGCTTGGAAGAGAGGTACGGGTCGATCACCGATTTTTGTTCGGGCGTCAGATCGATCTCCTCCAAATACCAGGCGCCGATCGCGATGTAATTAGCTTGCGTTTCTTGCTTGTCAGACTCGCCGGCCGGTTCTGCATCTACCTCAGCATCACCACCATCACTTTTATCTTCGCTATCGCTATCTTGATCGTCATTACACGGGATGTCACAATTCTCGACGCCGTAATATTCAATATATCCCGACCCGACAAAAAGCCCCTCGATGTGATCCTGGCCGCGTGATCTAAGAAAGTCAGCGAGCGATTTCACGTCCTGGCCCGTTTCAACATTTGAATCAGACAAAAGCCGCCAACCGTTCGCGGAACCGCCGGCGAGAGGGCTGAAATAGGTCGTATAATCCGGAAATGTCGAGATCGCGATAAAACCGATTACGGCAACGAGGATCCCAAGCAATATCTTCGGAAAACGCCTTTCTTTTAATCTTTCTATTCTGAGAAATGCAGATACCGCTGCTGCACCCATTATGGCGAAAAAAGGAAATACCGGCATGATGTGCCGGACGCCGATGTTCAGGTGCGACGCCATGCTCATCGCCAAATAACCGAGCGGCGGCAGCAAAAGACAGAGGCCATCGAGCCATCGCCGCCTTATCGTTTTCCACGCGAGGTAAACGATACCGGAAACGGTTAGCAGCAGGAAAGGGAGCGTGGTTTTAAGCACAAACGCGACGGGAAAGTAATACCACCAGCCCGTGTCGGAAACCTCGCCTAACAAAAAAGCCGGCCGGCCGTTGCGGACGTCGTTAACGACCATGTCCATGCCCCACATGTAGTATTTCGGAAGCAGGAGAGGCAGATGCACCAGGAAATTTTGGAACGAGTCAGCGGCGTTACCCGTTACGTTGAACCATTCGGAAATGAAGACCGCTTCGTCGTCATCGATGAAACTTGCGTCAAATGCGTAGCCCGCAAGAAAGACAAAATAGGCGCAGCCGAGAATGATCAGAGCAAATCCGATGTAACGGCAGAGATGCTCTTTGTATTTGAACCGCCGCCAGACTGCGTGAGCTATTAGCAGCACAATACTGATCGGAACCAGAACGGCGAGCGAGTGCTTTACAAGTAAACCAAATGCGATCGCGAGACCAAATAAAAGAGCGCGAACGAGCGCCGGTTTTTGAAAATACCAGCGAAGCGCAATAACAAAACAAAACACGGCAAGAGCAGACGCAAGATCGTCCTGTACGAAGGTGGAATTCGCTATAATATTCGGCTCGCTCAGCAGAAAGAACACTGACAGGATCGCGGTAAGTTCATCGAACAAATTTCTTGTAAATGCCCAAACGGCAAACGCCAGCAAAACAGGGACAAGGACGACGGGGAGTCGACCCCAAAAGATGATCTGTTCGAACTTATCCGCATTTCTGTGGAAAAAGTCTCCGCAGAACGTGTCCGTTCCATCGTCCGGATCGCCGGCCTCCTCTGCTTTGGACCAGCCTTCGGAATCCAGCGGAAGTTCCGGTTGGACATGTTCCAGACCCAGCGCACTCAGCAACTTTATAAACGGAGGGTGTTCTTCGTTGAGACGGAAATCGTGAGTTTTGAGGTATGAATAACCGGACGGGATGTGGATCGTGTCATCGACCATCATCGACCTGCGGTACAACAGCGAAATGTCAAGAAGGACAAACCCAATCAGCAGAACGCCGAGCAGGATTCTAAATACCCAAGCTCGCGGAATCCGGTTAAGTTTGTCCCCCTTAGAAAAAATCGCACGCATAATTCATATGCTACATGCATGCAAGTGCTCGTTTCATATGTGAATTGCCAGATCGTGCACACCTTCTGCGGCTTCCATGACGGTTTCCGAGACGGTCGGGTGGGCGTGCATGATGCGGCCGAGTTCGTCGGCGGTTGTTTCAAGCGCCATACCCACGCAGGCTTCGGCAAGCAGTTCCGTAGCGTGGGGACCGATGATGTGAACGCCCAGGACCTCGTCGTATTTCTTTTCGGCGACGATCTTTACAAAGCCGTCGGTTTCGCCAAGGATGCGGGCCTTGCCTGAGGCGGACATCGGGAATTTGCCGACCTTCACGTCGTAACCCTGTTCTTTGGCTTTTTCTTCAGTAAGGCCGACGCTGGCGACTTCGGGGTCGCAGTAGGTACAGTTCGGCACGAGGCGCTGATTGATCGGGCGAACCTGTTTGCCGGCGATCTTTTCAACTACGAGAATTCCTTCTTTTGACGCAAGGTGAGCAAGCTGTGCCGTCGGCAGAACGTCGCCGATAGCGTAAATATTCGGCTCGGCGGTTTCGCAGTATTCGTTGACCTCGACGGTGCCGCGTTCCGAAACTTTGACCTTTGTGTTTTCCAGGCCAAGGCCTTCAAGGTAAGGCATGCGGCCGACCGCAACGAGAAGCATTTCAGCTTCTAATGTAACCGTTTCGCCTTTTGAATTCTTACCCGAAACCTTAACGCCTTTTTTGTTTTTCTCGAGCTTATCCAGTTTCAGGCCGGTCTCAACTTTTATGCCCTGCTTTTTGAAACTGCGTGCAAGTTCCTTCGATACTTCGGCATCTTCCAGCGGCACGATGCGGTCGAGCAATTCGACGACCGTCGTGTCCGCGCCGAAACGAGCGTAAACGCTGGCAAATTCGACGCCGACGGCGCCTGATCCCATAACGATCAGCGATTTCGGCACGCCCGCAAGTTCGAGTATCTGATCGGAATTTACGACCTGTTTCCCGTCGGTTTCAAAACCCTTGATGGGCCGAACGACAGAACCCGTCGCAATGATGATGTTTTTCGTTTCGATGGTTTCTTTTTTGCCATCTTCTTTTGTGACCTCGACCTTACCGGGGCCGAGAATCTTGCCAAAGCCGTTAAAAACCGTGGCCTTGTTCTTTTTCATCAAATACGTCACGCCCGCGGCGTTCTTCGCAACTACGTCATTCTTGTATTTTTGAACGGAAGGAAAATCGTAGCTCAGGCCCGTGGTTTTTAAGCCAAATTTCTCAAATTCGCCGGCTTTTTGATAAAGATGCGCCGCGTTCAGCAACGCCTTGGTCGGAATACACCCGCGCAGGCCGCACGTTCCGCCGAGCCGCGCTCCGGGTTCTTTTTCAACGATCGCGACCTTTAACCCAAGCTGTCCCGCCCGCACGGCGGCGACATATCCGCCCGGTCCCGAACCGATAATAGTTACGTCAAATTGTTCTGCCATTTATTCCTCGTAAACTTATGTAATATTGCAAAAGAGTTATTATACCGAGTTGCCGCAAAACACACAAAAACAACCAAATGCCGACGATCGGCTGAAAGCTGGCGGCTGATAGCTGATAGCTGAATATTTACCATCGCTGAAAAACTCAAAAGAATAACGTATAGTAATTCTCATGAAACATTCGGCCGAGTTCGAAGCCATCGTCAACGATGCAAAAACCCGTATAAAAGAGGTGACTGTCGAAGAAACGCTCGAACGGATGAAGGACGGCGCCGTGCTGATCGACGTTCGCGAAGACAGCGAGTGGAACAATGAACATGCGCTTGGTGCGAAGCATCTCGGCCGCGGCGTGATCGAGCGTGACATCGTCAATGCGTTTCCTGACAAAGATACGGAATTGATACTGTATTGCGGCGGAGGCTATCGTTCGGCTCTTGCTGCGGACAACCTGCAAAAAATGGGTTATACCAACGTTTTTTCGATGGCCGGCGGCTGGCGTGCATGGAATGAGGCAAACGCTCCGACCGAGATGGAGATCAAATAGCTCTTGGATTCTGTTCGTGTTATTTCGTGTATTTCGTGGTTCCTCCCGGGGAAAGCAGAAATC
>DATJGV010000127.1:0-3859 GCA_035494575.1 Pyrinomonadaceae bacterium
CGAAACGCGACGCTGATCGCGCGATCGATGATTATAACCGCGCGATTTCGTTGTATCCGGGATCGGTTGATGCATACACGTGTCGGGGAATGGCGTATGTTCTCAAAAACGATCCTGAAAAAGCACTCGCCGATTTTGAGAAAGCATTAAAGATCGATCCGCGATCCGCCAGATCAGTTATTGGCCGCGCTATTGCAAATCTTGATAAGGGTGATACCAGGGCAGCTTTCGATGATTTCGATCACGCTATCAAATTGGCTCCGGATAATGCTGAAGGTTATTATCAGCGCGGCGATGCTCGTTTACGAAATCATGATGTAGACGGGGCGATCGCAGATTTTGAAGCTGCGCTAAAGGTCGATCCCCAACACGCCAACGCATATTACGGACGAGGCAAGGGCTTGTTTTACAAGGGTCAATTTGACAGGGCGATAAAGGATTTTACAACCGCTGTAACTCTGGACGGCCGCCTGTCGTACGCATTCGCAACCCGTGGCTATGCTCTGCTGATCCAGGGAAAGGATGCAGATGCCGACAAAGACTTTGGCCATGCGATGACGATTGACCCGGCCATACGTCCGGAAATAGATGAGAATGTGAAAAAGATAATAGGCTGGAGAAAGAGGTGATTTTTCAGTTGACTATCGATCTCGGTTTCTTCGGTCAATCAACCCTTGATCCCTGCAAACACACTCCCCGCGCGTCACCTTTCTTTCTCACAAACGCGACGTACAATTTTCCGCCGCTCACGGCCGCGGCGGGAAGTTCGGCGTTTTCGATCTTGTCGACGCTCGCTGAATTCGCATCTTTGATCTCGACCGTTTTATTTGCGGCAAAGATGAAATACTGTTGTCGCTGATCGTCCAAAAGCGCCGGCATGCCGCTGACGGCTTCGTTGCTGAGCAGGTTTCGCGGACCGAATGTCTGGCCGCCGTCCGAGGATCGGGCAGTGTAGAGTCCGGGCTGGCCGGCATCACCCGCGGTGTACCACGCTACGTCCAGCGTGTTATTTTCACCGGCGGATATAGCGGCTCCTGACACCGGACAGGCATTGATCTGCCATTTGTCGTCGCTGGCGATTACGGGGTCAGCGAACGTCGCGCCGCCGTCATTTGTTGACGTGACACCGATATGCCTGCAGCCGTTTGCGAGAACCTGCCGCCAGCTCACGTACACGCGTCCGTCCGGCGCAACGGAAAGCGAGGTTTTGCAGCACGGACATACTTCGGTTGCGAGTTTTTTGTTTGCCGAAAACGTCTTGCCGCCATCGGTCGAGACAGCGAAAAAGACTTCGCTGTTGGGTTCGGTGTCCATCTGGTGCTGTTTGCGCGGCTGTTCGGGATGGCTAGCGCTCTCGGTGTGAAGGGCCATTTCATAATGATAACCGTCCGCGTTCAACGCCAAAACAGGCTTTTCTTCGTGTTTTATGTTTCGCTCGTCGAGCCAGGCCATAAAAACACGGCCGTTAGCGTCGGTCGCAAGCGAGTGCATTCCGTGCTCGGCCGGCAGCGCATCGTCGTTTACCTTCACCGATGCGTCAAAAGTTTTTCCATTGTCGTGAGAGACCGAAAGGTACAGATCGCTGCCGCCCGAAACGCTCGCCGTCCAGCCGGCATAAACGGTACCGTCCGCGCCCACCGTGATCGTCGGCGGATCGCCGTACCAGCTTTTCGCCGAACCGCCTGTCGAATTTACCTGTACTGCATCGCCCGCAGGCTTTCCGTCAGCTGTAAATTTGCGAACAAACACGTCCGCCGCATCTTTTGATGTATGAACGACGTAGGCGACAAAAATATCGCCGTTGGCGTTCGCGGCAATTGCGGGTTCTGCCGCGTCAACACCGGCTGGTGAGATCAAAATCGCGGCTGTGTCCGGATCGCCACCGGTCTTGCCACACCCTGAAAACAGTAAAGCGATCACAACGATCACGAAAGTAAGATTTTTCATTTGTTTGAACTATTTTAATCCGAGATAGATCTATACGCGAAGTATTCATATTAGTTTGAACCGAAAACGGACTTGACAAAGTTTAGAATTAGAATTATTCTAACTCTAATAACAGAATTCACCAGCTTGTGTTGGTGGGGCCTGTTGTACGGATGAGATGAGTAATAAAGAAATACAAGATCTGGGTTTAACGAAGCAGCGTGAGGTTGTGCTGCAAGTTATCCGCGATGCGGAAAGCCATATGACGGCGAATGAGGTTTTTGCCGGCGCAAAACAGCTTTTGCCCAGCATCTCGTTCGCCACGGTTTACAACAGCTTGCGATATCTAAAAGACGCCGGGCACATCGCGGAAATTCAATTCGGGAACGGCGCGAGCCGCTTCGACAGGATGACGCACCGGCACGATCACGCGATCTGCACAAAATGCGGAAAGCTAGTGGACATCGAGATGGAGCACCCGAAGGAGCTTGTAAAAATGGCCGCAAAATATTCGCACTTTAAGCCCGAATCGCTTGAATTTACATTACGGGGAATATGTCCCGAGTGTATGGAAAAGATTTGAACGCAGAGAGCGCAGGGAACGCAGAGAAATTAAACAAAAGCAATCATTAGTTCTTCTCTGCGATCTCGGCGGCCTCTGCGTTAATGAAAATTAAAATTTAAGGAGATAAAAAATAAATATGGCAACAACAGCTACAGGAACTGCAACGGAAAACACGACGACGATCGCAAAGGTCGGACAACCGGCACCGGATTTTAACATGCCCTCGACCAAGAACATCGACACCCTGGCCGAGAACGTAAAGCTTTCGGACTACAAGGGCAAATGGCTCGTGATGATGTTTTACCCGCTCGATTTTACGTTCGTCTGCCCGACGGAATTGATCCATTTTTCGGACAGGCTGGATGAATTTCAGGGCGTCGGCGCCGAGGTTTTGGGCGTTTCGACAGACTCGGTCCACTCGCACCGCGCATGGTTGAAAACCCCACAGGACAAGAACGGTATCGAGGGCGTCAAGTACCCGATCGCTTCAGACGTAGGCGGCAAGCTCGCGCGTCAATATAACATCCTGGTCGAAGACGCCAACGTCGCGCTTCGCGGGCTGTTCATTATCAACCCGGAAGGTGTGCTGCAATATTCGGTCGTTCACGATCTGAATATTGGACGCTCGGTTGACGAGACGCTTCGCGTGCTGCAGGGCTTGCAGACGGGCGGATTATGCGCGGCCGACTGGACCCCGGGGCAGGAGAATCTGAAGGTTTAGTTAGGGAGAGTTGCAGAAAGTTACAGGGTTTCGGGAAGTTGCAGAGTTGTTGGACGAAAGTCTTAACTCCGAAACTACTGCAACTCTGTAACTTCCTGCAACTCTGCCAACTATTTTACGGAGTAAAAACAATGCCAATGAGAATTGGGGACGCGCGGCCGTCATTTGACGGCGCGACCGAGTGGTTAAACGAATTGCAGCAGACGGCGGACGATTATGTTCACGGACAGCCGACGCTTGTTTATTTTTGGGCGACAAGCTGCGGCATCTGTAAGGAAAATATGCCGAAATTGCAGGACCTAAAGGCCAAATATAAGGACAAAGGCCTGCGCACCGTGGCTATACACATGCCGCGATATCCGGCCGACACGGACATCGAAACGGTCAAGGCAACGGTGGCTGAACATTGCATTGACGACGTTTGTGCGATCGATAACCAACACAAACTAAAGGATGCTTTTTTGAACGAGCAGGGGTGGGTTCCGGTCTATTATCTATTTGATGCGGACGGAAAGTTAAAAACACGCGCCGCAGGTGAATTTGGGCTCGGCGTGCTGACAACAGCACTTGAAAAAATGTTTCCGGCTCAAGTAGCGGAAGCTCAAGCGTAAAACAGTTAATTAGCCGCGGATAAACACAGATATACA
>DATJGV010000128.1:0-11695 GCA_035494575.1 Pyrinomonadaceae bacterium
GTCGCCGGGTTCATCTCTACGGTCAATTCGATCTCTGGCTGGACGGCAAATTGCTTATCAACGGCCGAAAGAATTTTTTCCAACTGCAACGGCGTGAGCAGCGACGGTGTCCCGCCGCCGAAGTAGATGGTGTCGATAGAAAGGTCGGAACCACCTACGTTAGCGGGTGGGTTCTTCTTATGGTGAGCCGCCAAAATTTCCGAGGTCAAAGCGTCAACGTAGCGATCTACGATCTCGCCGCGTTTATAGACGTCGGTCGCGAAATCGCAATAAGAACATCGCGATTTGCAGAACGGGATGTGAAGATAGACTCCGCCAAGCATACATCGATTATAAGCGCCGGGGATGAAAATTAGCTGATAGCTGTCAGCTTTGATTCAAACGATCTTCGAGCGAGGCACTCCAAATATGTTCCAGATCAGCGATGGAAGCGGAGATTTTTTCATCGCCGCCAAGCGTTATGCGCAGGCTACTGCCTGTTATTTTGCCGATAATGCCGAACGGGCAATCGCCGACCGCAGCTTTAACTTTTTCAACGTTTTCCTCAGCAAAACTGATAATTATGCGTGAAGGCGACTCGCCAAAGAGCAGGGCTTCTGTCGCGAGGCCGTTCGCTGGCAGATCGACCTCAGCGCCGACGGCCTTCCGGCCAAGTGATGAGAAACAGCTTTCGGCAATTGCTACCGCCAAGCCGCCGTCCGAGCAATCATGTGCGGAATTCAGAAGGCTTTGGTCAGCAAGTTTCAGGCACGTGTCCTGAACTTTTTTCTCAAGGTCGAGGTCGAGCAACGGAACACGGCCCGACGCGATCATCTCATCGGTCGTATGACCTAAAACCGTTTTCGCGTATTCGCTGATCGAAGTGTCGTCATTGGTTTTGCCCAAAACGGCGATGACGTCGCCCTCGTTCTTGAAGCCGTGCGTGATTATCTTTCGTGTGTCGTCGATCAGACCGATCATGCCAATAACGGGCGTGGGCAAAATTCCCTGGCCTTCGGTTTCGTTGTAGAACGAGACGTTGCCCGAGACGACCGGTGTCTCAAATTTTTCGCACGCCTCTTTCATTCCGTCGATCACGTCCGAAAAGCTCTGCATTATCTCGGGCCGTTCCGGCGAAGCAAAATTCAAGCAATTCGTTACCGCCGTCGGACGCGCGCCGACGCATACGACGTTACGGGCGGCTTCGGCAACCGCGAGTTTCGCTCCCTCTTTCGCATTTGCGGCAACGTAACGTCCGTTGCCGTCCAGGCACATCGCGATAGCGCGGCGGGTTTCTTTGACTCGGATCACGGCGGCGTCAGCGCCCGGCAGAACGGCGGTGTTCGTCCTGACCATCGTGTCGTATTGCTCGTAAACCCAGCGTTTGGAGCAAATGTTCGGCGACGCGAGAAGCAGTCGCAACGCATCCGACGCGGGAACAGGGGGACGCGGGGACGCGGTGATACCTGACCCTTTCTCCGCGTCTCCGTGTCTCCGCGGCTCCATTTCCCGCTCATATTTCGGGGCCTCGTCCGTCAATGCCAGAACGGGCAGATCGGCTTCGAGTTTTCCGTTGTGGAAAATTTTCAATCGCTCGCCTTCGACGACCTTGCCGATGACTACGGCGTCGAGGTCCCATTTGTTGAAAATTTCGACGACCTCTTTTTCGTGTCCGGCGCGGGCGACTATCAGCATTCGCTCCTGCGATTCGGACAGCATCATCTCGTAGGCGGTCATGCCGGTTTCGCGCTGCGGGACGAGTGTCAGATCGATCTCAAGTCCCGTTCCGGCTCGTGCCGCCATCTCGACCGACGATGATGTAAGCCCTGCGGCTCCCATGTCCTGAATACCCTCGATCGCGCCGCTTCGCATTGCTTCGAGACAGGCCTCGAGCAAGAGTTTTTCAAGAAACGGGTCGCCGACCTGAACGGTCGGGCGTTTTTCGAGCGCCTCGTCGTCAAATTCGGCGGACGCCATCGTGGCGCCGTGAATGCCGTCGCGGCCGGTTTTTGCTCCTACATACAGCACCGGATTCCCGATGCCGGACGCCTTTCCGAAAAATATCTGGTCCTTGCGAACGACGCCCAGAGCGAAAGCGTTCACGAGCGGATTGAGGCTGTAAGATTCGTCAAAAACGACTTCGCCGCCGATCGTCGGAACGCCGAAGCAATTGCCGTAATGCCCAATGCCCTCGACAACGCCTTTGAGAATCGATTTGTTGCGATTGATCGCTACGGATGGGTTTGAGTCGTTCCCGTCCCTCGAAATCGGACCAAAACGCAAGCTATTCATAGCCGCGACGGGACGAGCGCCCATTGTGAAAACATCACGGAGAATGCCGCCAACGCCGGTTGCGGCGCCCTGAAACGGCTCGATAAAACTCGGATGATTGTGCGATTCGACCTTGAATGCGATGCACCACTCATCGCCGATATCGACAACGCCGGCGTTTTCGCCCGGCGGCACGATCACGCGCTCGCCGCTGGTCGGAAGCCGTTTAAGATGCACGCGCGACGATTTGTATGAACAGTGCTCGGACCACATAACGCTGAAAATGCCGAGCTCGGTCATGTTGGGCTCGCGCCCGAGAATCTGCTTGATCTTTTGATATTCGTCCGTCGTCAGGTTGTGCTGGGCGACGATCTCCGGAGTAATTGTGGCGGATGTAGCTTCCATGAAAAATCCCTGTCTTAAAGCAAATTAAAGAGTTTATTAGGTTGAGGCGGATTTTTCAAACACGAAGCCTGTGCAGGAATATCTGCTAACTAATTAGCTAATTATTAATTAGTAATTAAATAATTAGTTAGCAGAAATTCCGTATTAAGCAAAATGGCTAGGGGACGAGCTTTGTTATCTCAGTTCGCAGCACGGCCGGAATCACTTTTCCCTGTCTGAAATAAGCTATCTCGCCTTTTTCGTTATAGAGAATAGTGAACGGCAGGCCGCCGCTCCAGTCTTTGGCAATCGAGGAAATCACGGCGCTTTCGTCGTCGGTTTTTAGCAGATACGCCGGCATGTCGGCCTTCATTTCACCCAAAAATTTCGGTACCGCGGTGTTGATGTCCGTAATATCGTCGAGCGACACGGTCACGAAATCGATCTTGCCCTTATATTCGTTATCGATCTTCACAAGCTCAGGAAACTCCTCACGGCAAGGGTCGCACCAAGTCGCCCAAAAATTTACAAGCAACGGCTTGCCGTTGGGCTTCAGAGCAGTTTTTAACGAGACTTCGCTGACCTGAATGACGCGCTGGGGTTTCGCTGCGGCAGGTTTGGTTTGCGCGAATGCAGATACACTCACGAATAAAATCAGAAGAATGGAAAATGACAATCTCGAACGCATAATCTTTAAGACGCTTAACACCTATCAGCAAATGACCAACGTGAAACGACCCGCTACCGCAGGTGGTACTGACAAGAGCACAGCTTTGCCGCACTTAACCAATATTTCTACTGATCACCGACGCGTTTGATCGAGCAGCCGAAGGCATTTGCGGTCGGCCTTTCCACCTTTTTGCCGCTCAGCGAAGCGTCGAATGCTGTTTTCAGATAATTTTCCGAGACGTTCCGGCCCGAACGATCGTTGTCGATCGCTCCGTGATAGAGCAGCGTATTTTTCGCGTCCAGATAATAAACTTCGGGCGTCACGGTCGCGCCGAGTTTGTCGGCCAGGACGTTTCCCTTATCTATCAGCACCGGGAATTTATACCCATATTCGGCGGCGTTCGATCTTACCCATTCGAGCGATTCGCTTGCGTTCGAATTTATGCCGATAAAATTTATACCTTTCGCCTGATAATCGGCTGCGATCTGATTTATTCGCTCGTGATAGCCGCGAACGACCGGACATTGTGCGGACAAGAAAACGACGACCGCGCCGTTTTTGCCCTTCAGGCTCTCGAGCGACTGGCTCTTGCCGTTGATGTCGGTCAAGGTAAAATTTTCAACGGCCGAGCCGATCTTGGGAACCTGTGCGTCTGCCGTCGAAGCCGTCAAAAAAGAAGCCAGCGTGAGGACGATCGCAAAAAATAAAACTGCATGTTTCATATAGGTTTTTACTCCTCAAGAATAAGTTTGCGGTAAGCGCAAGTTTACCAAGCGGCCCGCGAACAGGACAAGTAACTGCAGCAATTATACGGTTTCGACGGGGAAAACGTTTCCGGGTCGGCCGGGTTACTTATTAATTTAAGGAATGTTATAATCGCAACGCCCTTAATTTGTAAGAAAATTTGGCGAAAAGCTCTTATATTGCAAGGTTTCAGCTATCATGATCGGGTTGAGCGGCCGCTTTGGCAGGTCAGATGAGCGGCCGTTATCCATTAAGTTTCAAAATGTCGCGAAAAGAGTGGCAAAAGGTCAAAGAAATCTTTGAGGATGCACTTGAACTCGGAAAAGATGAGCGAAAGGTGTACCTGGACGAGGCGTGCGCGGGCAACGACGATCTACGCCGCAGCGTAGAAAATTTGCTGGATTCGTTCAACGACACCGGCACCGTGAGCGAGATCGAAAGCCAGGGTTACTCGTATGCTTCGGCTTATAAAGGCGGGTCGATGGTCGAACCGGGCGAGCAGATCGGCCGATTCGAGATCATAAAAAATCTTGCAACGGGCGGCATGGGCGAGGTTTATCTTGCCAAAGACACACGGCTCGACAGAAAGGTAGCGATCAAATTTTTACGAAAGGAGTTTAGCGAAGCAATTGATCCGCTGCATCGGTTCGAACGCGAGGCTAAATCCGCATCTGCCCTAAATCATCCGAACATCATTACGATCTATGAGGTCGGCACGTGGAAAAACGCCGATTTCATCGCCATGGAATTTGTCGATGGCGTTAGCGTGAGGCAGATCCTCAACGAAAAAGGCATCGACGCGAACGAGGCGCTGGCCATCGCTACACAGGTCGCGTCCGCTCTCTCAGCCGCCCACGCAGCAGGCATAATTCACCGCGATATCAAGCCGGAAAACCTGATGCGGCGGCCCGACGGTTTGGTAAAGGTCCTGGATTTTGGACTTGCGAAACAAACCGTCGAGGCTCGCGAAAAAGAAGAGGTCGACAGCGATGCGGTGACGCGGCGGGCGAACAGCACGATCCCGGGAATGATATTGGGCACCGTTGCCTATATGTCGCCGGAACAGGCTCGCGGGAGAAAGACCGACGCGCGGACCGACATCTGGAGCCTCGGCGTTGTGCTTTACGAAATGCTTACCGGAAAGACGCCGTTTTCGGGTGAAACAAAAAGCGATCTCCTGGTAGGAATTCTGAAAGGCGAACCCGAACTCCTTTCGGATACCGGGTCGGAGCCGATCCGCGAACTCAACAACGTCCTCAAAAAAGCACTCGCAAAAGACAAGGACGAACGATACCAAAACATAAAAGAGCTGCTGCTCGACCTAAAGATAATTCAGAATGAGCTTTCGAGCGGCGATCATAAAACAGAGCTGCTGCGAGTTACGACACGCGAAGAAGCGGCGATGTCCACCGATGCGACCGAACCGGCAAAAAGCGAAGCTCTTTCACCGTCGCGAAATGCGATGTGGCCGATCATCCCTGTGGCTCTGCTCGCCGCGATCTTCGGATTCTGGTATCTATGGCAGCGTCAGCCGTCAGAAGTGACGCCGCTTTCGTCGCTTTCGACCGCCCAGGTCACAAGCTGGAAAAGCGAACTGGGCGAAAGCGCAACAACCCGTGCACGGCTTTCGCCGGACGGAAAGCTGATCGCTTTTGTTGCTAACAAGGACGGCCATCCGTCTATCTGGCTAAAACAGCTTGACGGTGGGGAAGCGTTTACGCGAAAACAGGATGATTCTAGTGATAAGAGTCCTGTCTGGTCGCCCGACGGCAGCCAGATCGCGTATGCGTCCGATCGCGGAGGCAGCCGCGGTATCTGGAGAGAGCCCGCCCTGGGCGGAGCGGCGACATTGATCAGCCCGGTCGATTCCCCCGCGTATCTTTCGGAATGGTCAAAGGACGGCTCGACGATCTACTTTGAAATGCAAAGAAATCTGTATGCTCTCAATGTGGCGGACGGCCAGTTAAAAAAACTTACGAATTTTGATAAAAACCAACTATCGGAACACAATTTTGATATCTCGCCTGACGGAAAACGCTTGGTCTACAGTGATATAAAGAACGGACAAACCGACATCTGGATGTCCGATCTTGATGGCAGCGGTCCGGTTCAACTTACGAACGACACGGCGGATGACAATTATCCCATTTGGCTTCCTGACGGGAAAAGAGTTTTGTATAACTCGGAGCGCAACGGCATCAAACAGATCTGTCTCGCATTCACGACCGGCCGAGAACCTCAGCAGCTAACCCTCTCGGACAGCGATAACATGTTGTCCGATGTTTCAGCGGACGGCACCCGGGTCGTATATATTTCAACAAAGGACGATTCTGACATTTGGGGCGTCTCCCTCGAAAACGGAAAGGAATTTCAGGTCACGTCCGACATCGGGGTCGAATTCTGGCCGGACGTATCGATAAACGGCACTATTGCTTATCAGGCAATAAAACAAATAAGCATTGGTGACAAGCTGTTGACGTGTGAGCTTTTCGCTCAGCAGATCAGCGGCGAGACCCGGTTGGTTCAATTCAGCAAGAATGGATTTTACCCGCGATGGTCACCGGACGGCAAAAAGATCGCTTTCCTGCAATCCGATTCAGCCGATAACAGCTTATGGATCGCCTCCGGGACCGGAGGCGACGCTCGGCGTTTTACGGAAGGGGGCGTGAGGTTCGGCGGCTATGCGACCTTGCCGTACAGCCGGGTTCAGACACAGGATCTTCAATGGTCGCCCGATAACTCATCGCTCGTTTATGTGGCTGTTCGTTCGGGTGTTTCGAATATTTGGAGGGTTGCCGCCGACGGCTCCGGTGAAACTCAGTTAACGAACAATCAGGACGCTAAGCTGCTTTACTTCAATCCGCTTTTGACGCCTGACGGAAAGGGTTTGGTCTGGTTGGCAATGAACCTGAGCAACCCGAAGGCAAGGACTTGGGGCATCTGGAGCTTAAGAAACGGAAATGCGGAGGAAATATATAGATCGGATGGCGCGCTTAGAATAATGGGATGGGCTCAAACCGGAAACGAGTTGATAGTCACATCGGTCGAGAACAAGCAGGAGCTATCGCCTTTTCCCGTGGACGTAAGCCTTTTGAAAGTATCGGCCGCCGGTGGTCAGGCACAGCCTATAGCAACACTCAAAGCTGTTTATTTCAATAATATTCGGCTCTCCCCGGACAGTCGCACGATCACATTTGTTGAGCGGCCTGATGGCAGCGACACTATTCGGATAATGAGTTTGGCTGACAGAACCCAAAAAACCGTTACGCAGAGCAACGATTCCCGCGTATATTTTTCAAGCCTCGCCTTCAGTCCCGACAGTAAGAGCCTGTACTACGGCAAACAGGCCAATTGGCAAGTAATCTCGATGGTAAGTAACTTCAAATAGGAGAAACGTAGAAATGGATAAAGCCGAAGAACCTTCACTCGACTTTCTTAAGAAATATGCTGAACTGCGGACAGTTATGGATTCGCTGGAAGTATTTGGGATTCAATATTGTATGAAACCGACGACTAATAAAGAAAGGATCAGTAAAATTAACAGTGTTATTAAGGACCTGAAGCCTCTTGTGAAGAAATATGGCGGTGTCCCTTCGAGATCGACAAGCAATCCTGCCTGTCCCCCGGGATATTGCGAATGCAACGGTGTCTGTGTTCCGTACGATTGTCCGTAAAATAAGGTCATCCTCACATACCTCGATGTGACACTGCAGAATGGCCTTGGCTATTTCCCGCCGTAATGTTCCGGTTTTGCCGCCGCGTTGCATTAATAATATCTCTTGCAACACATGCAACGAAATAATAAAATATACTGGGGTTTACTGCCTTTTGATCTGGGTCTTTGAAAATTCGTGTTTAAGCGGGAAGATCGTCGGGTTCAACAGACAGTACCCTCTTACGGTCTTTGGAGGGATGGTTTCGATCCGCAATCCACAATCCCCAGTGGGCTGATCACTGAAAAAACGTTGAGACAGTGGGACAAGTGGGACAAGAGCTAAACCCTTTATTTTCAACAAAGAGCTTGTCCCAACTTGTCCCGGCTTGGGACAAAATGGGACAAAAACATCCTAAAAAACGCCGACGTGACGTCGAGAAAAATTTCTACCTTAGTTTTGCATAACGGTGATATAATGCCCGGCACACTCTATCGAAATGCTCACAGCCGGCGAGAATTTTCTGCATTATGACATCGTTTCCGCGATCGGAGAGGGCGGGATGGGTGAAGTCTACCTTGCGAAGGACCGGCACCTCGAGCGCAAGGTAGCCATCAAGCTGCTGCGGAAAAAATTCGTAAATAACGAGGCTGGCCTTCGCCGTTTCGTACTCGAAGCCAAGGCGGCATCGGCACTAAATCATCCGAACATCATAACGATCTATGAGATCGGCCGTTCCGACGACTCGGAGTACATCGCAACCGAGTATATCGAAGGTCACACGCTGCATAGACTGCTTGCATTGGGCGGTCTGGACCTGGAGGAAATCCTCAACATCACGATCCAGGTTGCCGAAGCCCTGAACGCCGCACACAACGCCGGCATCGTCCACCGGGACATCAAGCCGGAAAATATAATGGTCCGCAATGACGGCTACGTGAAGGTGCTTGATTTCGGCCTTGCGAAACTGCTCGATCAAGAGGACGTCCTGATCGATGGAACTGCGATAACGCAGAAGATGTTCGAAACCAACCCGGGCGTGATAATGGGGACGGTTTCGTACATGTCGCCGGAACAGGCACGCGGGAAGGCGGTCGATACGCGAACCGATATTTGGAGTCTGGGCGTCGTGCTTTTCCAAATGCTGACGGGCCGGCTGCCGTTCACGGGCGAAACAACCAGCGACGTAGTGGCCGCTCTGCTGAAAGCCCCGATTCCGAAACTGAGTGATTTCGCACCCGAGATGCCGAAAGAGCTCGAACACGTGCTGGACAAAGCTCTCCGCCGCGACCGTGAAGAACGCTACCAGAATATCAAGGATCTCCTGATCGATCTTAAGGATCTGAAACAGGAATTAAACCTTGGCGGCGGCAACGGCCACCGCAGCGACAGGCGAACCGGTTTTTTCGAACCACCCGCAACTACTGGAAACGGACACGCCGGAGCGTCAACGTTGGAACCACCGTCCACGGCACGGACTCACTCGATCAGCGATCTGTTTTTAACGCAGTTTCGGGTCCATCCGAGGATCATGGCCGTCGCCGGAACTCTGATCCTCTTCACTTTCATCGTGGCCGGTTGGGGCGTTAGCCGCTGGATCTCAAATGCGAATCGTGCGAGTTCGCTGGACGCCCTGAGACCCGTAAAGCTGGTTTCGTGGAAAAGCGGAGGATCGAGCGGATATCCGGATTACGCTGCGTCGCACGATGGCAAGGTCATAGCCTTTTCGTCAGTTCAAAGCCCAACCAGCCAAGAAATATTCATAAAGCAAACCGCCAATAGTTCCATCGTTCGCGTAACCAATGACCGGTGGAGAAACTATGACCCGATCTGGGCGCCGGATGATCAGGCACTTGCGTACGTTTCGTACCGCGATGGCAGTTTCGGAATTTACAAATGCGGATTTCTTGGCGGCGATTCGGTGCTGCTCGCTCGCATGAACGAAGGATCACTTTCACTTCGTCACTGGTCAAACGACGGCTCAGCAATATTTTATGAATTTAACGGCAATCTGTTTCAGCTCGAACTTGCGACACGCGTAACCAGACAGATCACCGACTTTGAACCGTCACGCATAACCCGACGCGATTTTGCTTTATCGCCGGACGAAAGCGAGATCGTGTATTCGAATCAAAATGGCGACCAATCTGACCTGTGGGTGAGACCGATTGCTGGTGGTACGCCTGTTCAACTAACGCATGACGCCGATGAGGAGATACAGCCGGTCTGGCATCCGGATGGCAAGAGGATACTCTATTCAGTAACGCGGAATGGGCACCTTCAGATCAGTGTCGCCTATCTTACCGGCCAGCCAAGCGAACAGGTTACACGCGGCGACCGGGACTATAGAATAATTGATGTCTCAAAGGACGGAACCAAGATCTTTTATTCGACATGGGAAGACCGTTCGGATGTGTGGAGCGTTGATGTTCAGACAAGCGCAGAGTCCGTAGTAGCGAATACAGAAGAAGCGGAGTTCTGGTCCGATGTATCGCCGGACGGCAAATCGATATTGTATCAGACGGATCCGGTCCCAAACCCTGAGTCTGCTTTTCAAGAGGCGTCAATCGTGATCAAACCGGTAATAGGTGGCGGACCATCACGAGTGATCAGAGGTTTCGATCCGCGGTGGACGCCTGACAGTAATCATATAACATTCCTTCGATGGAAAAGTGACGAAAACAGAAATGCGCTTTGGACGGCGGATGTCGCCAATGGCGAGGAAAAAGAAATAGTTACGGGTTGGGTCGTCCCTGCAAGCTACGCCGGTTTGCCATTTAATCGGATGCAAACGCAGGAATATAACTGGTCGCCCGATCAGCGCGAAATCGCTTATTTGTCTGTAAAATCCGGAGCGTCGAATGTTTCGGTCGCAACGGAGGATTCTGACGAAGTGCTCTACCTAACTACGAATAGCGATTCGAGTGTAACGTTTTACTGCCCGATCTGGTCGCCTGACGGAAAGCGCCTGGCCTTTACATCCGTGAAAAAGCTCCCCGGCGCGGGAGCAAAGCCCGCTACCAGCATCTGGATAACAGATCAGGGAAAGGCGGCCCAAATCTACTCAACTACTGACAGGCTGCGTCTATTAGGCTGGTCAACGGAAGACAAGTTGTTGTTTGAATCGGCGGATGCAGTGATACAGGCAAATCCGCAGGATATTAAGATTTTAGAAGTTTCTATCAACGGCGACGCCAAAATCGTTACGACCTTTCAGAACATTTATGCGCTTAGCATGACACTTTCAGACAATGGGAATTCGCTGGCATTCACTGTGCGCAAGGATGATAAAGACACCATTTGTGTTTACTCGTTTGGCGGTTCTGCGCGAGTAATTGCTGCGAGCAACGATCCGACTTCATTCTTTGGAAGCCCAACCTGGTCGCCGGACAACAAGAACATTTTCTTTGACAAGCAGGAAAAAATAAACACGATCTCGATGTTTGAGAACTTTAAGTAGCACAAAAGGAGAACATCATGACTCAAACGGAAGCGGCTGAAAAAACAACGCAAACGCAAACGACAGAAGAGCTTACGACTCCGGCACAAGCTAAATTTAATCGGATCCTTGCCGACTTGACTCACGCAGCTATATCGTACATTTCCCAAGACGGCAGCGTTGGTGAAAAGGACAATCGAACACAGACGGCTATTGAAATGCTTCGTCCGTCCCTGATCTATTTTTCAGATAACTATCGGAATGACTCGCCTCCGCCGCAAGGCCAATGTTACTACGATCCGGTATCGGGACAATGGATCTGCCCGGGAAATCCGGATTACTAAGCGACGAACCGAGTCGGACTCCGGAACGACAATGAAGCGGCCTTACCCAAACAGCCGCGGCAATCGGCGCTGGAGGTTTTTGGGAAGCAGTATTTCCATTGCATCATCGACGGTGACGATACCAGCAATGTCACCGTCGTCATCCACCACCGGCAGTGCCAGCAGGTTGTATTCCGAAATCGTCTGTGCGACCTCCTCAGCTGAATCGCTT
>DATJGV010000129.1:0-12286 GCA_035494575.1 Pyrinomonadaceae bacterium
ATTTTAAAATAACGTTGTGAAATCTTTCTTACATCCCGTATCGGATGCGTTTTAAAGTTGTACAAGAGTTCAAGGACCGAGCTGACGATCGAAGGACGTACGGGAATAAGAACTAACTTAGCCTTTGGTTTAAGTACGCGCGACAGCTCCTTTAACCCATCGTCCAAAGATACGTATTCGAGAACGCCGCAGGTCAACACAAGATCGAACGACTGGTCGGCGAACGGCAGGTTCAGGATATTTCCCTGGACGGCGGCGACGCGGCCCGGTTTTATCATTTTCTCTTTTCTGAACTGCCCGCGCGAAACCTTTAGCGAGTTATGCGAGATGTCAAAAGCAATGGTCTTACGCGGACGGTAACCCGCGTCGTGCAGGGCGAGTGTTACAAGACCTGTGCCGCTGCCGCCATCCAGGACGAACGAATCCGGCCCAAGATTCAGATCAAGAGAACGCAAATATTTGGCAACTGAATCGCGATAACCGTTCAGCTTCATCGCAAGGCTCTGAACCTCGGCGATTCGGTCGTAGAAGGATTGGGTTTTTGGTTTGGCCTTGAGGCCTTTTTGGGCCATCATCGATTATTTTTCTGCCAAAAGTTTGATTATTAGTTCACGCATTTCTTCGAGACGAAACGGGTTTGTGCCGCTTTCGAGGTAACGGATAACGCCTTTTCGATCAATAATAACCGCAGTCGGAAGCGACATAGCCGAAAAGGCGTGCTGCGGTGTCTGGTCCTTTGCGACCGCAAAGTCGTAATCGAGCCCGTGCTGCTGCTTGAATCTTTTCAGGAAGTCGATCTCGCTCGGATGATCGACCTGAAACCCTTCGGCCTGTCCGTAGTACCGCGTGACGCCGATTATTACGAGGCCGTCCTTGCTAAAATCCTGCTTCCACTCCTTAAGCGACGGGAAGGTCTCAAAACACGGCGCGCACCACGTCGCCCAGAAATCGAGCAAAACTACCTTTCCGCGAAGTTCGGCAATCGACATTTTTGTGCCCGGCAGCCATTGGTCGATGTCCTCAAGTTCGGGTGCCGGCTCACCCAACATTCGATATTGTTTTTCGCGTTTTTTTAGTTTTTGGATGACCTCGGTTTGCGCCGGTTTATTTGTGAAATCCTTATTTACGGCGTCAAGTGATGATGAGTACAGCTCAAGCGCTGCGGGCTTTCGGCCGGTTTCTATCAAGTATTTTATGTGGTTATCGAGGGCGTAAAAATACAGGCTGGGCGAGCCGACAGTCGCGGCGGTCGCACGCAAGTCATCGAGGGCGGCGTCGGCCTGTTTTTGCTGGCCGTTTCGGCGAAACGCGTCGAAAAGCAACATTCCGTCATCGAGCAGCTCGTCAATATTTGCCTGTCGCGCCGACGCGTCCGCCGTCACGTCTTTTATCGCACTGAAAGCTGCCTGAGCATGGGTCGACGCCGACGCAAAGTTGTTCACATCCAGATAAGCGCGGGCAAGCTCCTTTTCCATACGGGCGCGTTCAGACAGTTTCGCCGGCGTCGATCTTGTGTAGTCCGCAAGAAGTTTCTCGGCCTCATCGAACCGTTTTTGTTTGGCGGCAATTACGACAAGATGCGAACGCGCAGTTTGAACTTTTTCAGGTGCCGGATTTTCCGTTGCGAGAAATTTCCTGAGGTTTTCTATCGTGCCGTCGTAGTTTTCTGCGATCCGGTTTAGCAAACCGAGATAAAAGAAATCTTCGCCCCCGAGCGCCGGGCGCTGCGATGCTATTCCAGCGTATTTAGCAGCTAATTGACGCTGCTCGGTTAGGGTCCGCTGAAGCAGAGCGTCGCTGAACGGAACCTTTTTTTCGTCATATTCCGCTGCTTTAGTTTTCAGATAAACATTGGCCTCGACGAACATCTGCTGAACGGTTTGATCGCTGGAACCTCCATTCACCGGACCGGATTGTTTAAGCGTAGCCGTCGGCGCAACGCGTCGCGATTGACTATAAGCTGTAAGAGTCAGGCCAAGAATAATTACGAAAAAAAACACGTTTCGCATAAAACGGGTAAAACTATACCACTAAATCAATTAGCCCGCTAAACCGTCGCTGCCGCGCGGAATCTTTGCGGGCCGAAAATATCTAAAAACTCCGATCTTATTCCGTCTGCGGCATAATCAGCGACGATCTCGGCCGTGATCGGAGCAAGTAATATGCCGTTGCGGAAATGTCCGGTCGCGATGATAAGACCCTTGGCGTCCGACAGTTCTCCGATTATAGGAAAGCCATCCAACGATGCAGGACGAAGACCCGCCCAACTGTCAGATATCTCAAGCCCGGAAAAAGTCGGTGAAATTTGCTCGGCATTTCGGCGCAATTTTTCCGCCGCTTCCGCGGTAACCGTCTTGTCAAAGCCTTTATTTTCAACGGTTGCGCCGAACAAGACACGCCCATCGGCTCGCGGAACAATATACCCGCGCGGTGTATATATCACCTTCTTAAACAGCGGCCGCCCCGGATCGAAACAGACCATCTGGCCTCGCACCGGCTTAACTTCGACCGGAACGACCGTTTCGCGAAATTTAATGAAAGGCGTCCACGCGCCGGCTGCCAGGATCGTCGTTCCGGCAAAGAACTTTTCGCTTGCGGAAACCGCTCCGGCCACACGGTCATTGTCGACAATAAGCGCTTTTATCTCAGTATATTGCCTGACCGTAACACTGTTTATTTCTGCGTATTTTTTCAACGCGGCGACGAGCTTTCTATTTTCGACCTGTGTATCAAATGGAAAATAAAGCGCTTCGCGGACGCTTGGTGAGAGGTTAGGTTCCTCCTGCAGCACCTCTTTCGCAGTCAAATGTTCGACCGCAAGTCTCGCAAGCTTTTGCCATTCAAGGCGTTGCCGAATTTCCGCCACATCTTCGTCGGTAAATGCGGCGAAAAGGGTGCCGTTTTGATCCAGTTCTATATCGATGCCGGTTTCGTCTTTGAGTTGGCGTGACAAAAGCGGGTACAGCCGGCTTGATCCGCGGCAAAGCCTGAAAAAATCGTCAGGCCGATCAGCCTCGCATTGCGGGGCGAGCATGCCTGCCGCTGCGTGCGAAGCCTCAGCCCCAATAGCACCTCGTTCTATTATTGAAACATTCCTGACACCGCGTTTTCTGAGCGCGCGGGCGATCGACAGGCCGATCACGCCCGCGCCGATAATCAAAACATCGGAAGTTCTATTGGTAGTCACGCTTCTAACAGAAATCTAATGATATTAAAGCGTGATAAAAATATCGAGTTTGAGCGTGCTTTTTGAAAAATCGACTGAAACCCGAAAACAAAATAGGGCGGATGTTTGCCCGCCCTAACTCTCAATGATAAAAGTTGCATTATTGCCGCAAACCGCTTGTCAGACGTCGCTGAGCTTTTCGATCTTGACCGTCAGCGTGAACGACATTGACCGGTTGTTCGTCGAACCAACAAAGATCGTGTAGTCGCCGTTTTCCTCAAGGCCAACTTCGTAAGTTCCGCCCTGCCCTTCTCGAAGCAGGATTTGATGACCATAAGTGCCGTCGGTTTCTACCTTGATGCCGAGCTTTGAGACCGGCGAAAGACTAAGAACCAGCTTTTGCCCTGACTTTGCACGAACGACGTAGCTGACGCCGGTTGAACCTGTCATGCCTTGTACAACAGCGGAGCTTTTTCCTTTTGCAAACTGAATGCGTCGCGGCGTCTGAGCGGTGATGCTCTGTGCAAATGAAACCACCAAGGCCAGATTTGCTACCCAAAAAACGTTTAAAGATTTATGACCCTTCATTTCGTACTCCTTGAATTTAAAAGTTCGCCGTATGGGGCTGGCTATTACTTAAGACGTTTTTGGATTTTTATTTCATTGCTGAAAAAAATATATGGCTCTCAGGCGATATGTAATGAGAGATGTTACCGCAGCACGGAGCTTAAATAGATACGTCGCTTAGAAAAACCTCGCGCAATTCGTTAAAATACCAGCTTAATGAGCGTCGGCTGACTGCGCCCAGTCCAGTTTATGGCAAAACACACAATTACTTTGATTCCCGGTGACGGTATCGGGCCGGAGATCGTTGCAGCAACGGTCCGAATAATAGAAGCAAGCGGCGTCGATATCGAATGGGAAACGCACATTCTCGGCGCACAGGCGCAGGAAAAATACGGAACAACACTGCCTGATTCAACCATCGATTCGATAAAGAAAAACAAGGTCGCACTCAAAGGGCCGCAGATGACGCCGATCGGTAAGGGGTTTACATCGGTAAACGTCGGGCTGCGAAAGGCCCTCGATCTTTACGCAAATGTTCGCCCGGTCAAGGCTCTGCCGAACGTGCCGTGCCGGTATCCGGAACTCGATCTCGTCGTGATGCGCGAGAACACCGAGGACCTATATGCCGGTTTGGAACATGTCGTCGTTCCCGGCGTTGTCGAAAGCATCAAGATAATTACGGAAAAGGCCTCAACGCGGATAGCCCAATACGGTTTCGAATTTGCCCGCTCAAATGGCCGTAAAAAAGTAACGGCTGTACATAAGGCAAACATCATGAAGCTGTCCGATGGACTTTTCCTCGATTGTTTCTACAAGGTTGCAAAGGATTTTCCCGAGATAGAAGCCGACGACAAGATAATCGACAACTGCTGCATGCAGCTTGTGATGCGGCCTGAACAGTTCGACGTGCTGGTGCTCGAAAATCTATACGGTGACATTGTTTCTGACCTGTGCGCCGGGCTTATCGGTGGTTTGGGGCTCGCGCCCGGAGCGAATATCGGCGAGCAAGGCGCCGTGTTCGAAGCTGTGCACGGCTCGGCTCCCGACATAGCCGGACAGGGGATCGCGAACCCGACCGCTATATTGATGTCGGGCATTATGATGTTGCGGCACATCGGCGAAGATCGTGCCGCCGACCGTATCGAAAGGGCGATGCTAGCCGTCTTTGCCGAAGGCAAATACCTGACGAAAGACCTTGGCGGAACCGCGAAAACGAATGAGTTTGCACGGGCGATAGTCGAAAAGATGGAAGCCGGCTCGGAGGCTGCCGCGTAATGCGGTGACCGATCACGTCCGACATTTTGCTGCAACTCGGTCATACCCGGCGCGTTCTAATGATAGGCGACGCAGTTTTGCCGAGCTACAGGAGGAACATGAAAGGGTATTTATTTGCAATAATTTTGATACTTTTCGGCGGTGTCTTTTTTGCCGCTAACGCACAAGCGACGGGGCGGGGCGCGACGAGCGTTCTATTTGACGTAAAACAAGGACACACCGAACGGATCCCGGGCAGTAGATTGAAAATAAAATTTCTTAATGTTATTGAGGATTCGCGGTGCCCAAAGGGGACTCAATGCATCTGGGCCGGTAACGCGAACGTAAAGTTTCGTGTCAGCAACAACCGAAGAACAAAGGTCTTTGACCTGAACACCGCAAAAGGCGCTCAGTCCTATTCATTTGATGGATATCAGATAAGGCTTGTTAAGGTTTTGCCCACACCGGTCGTCAACGAACATATTCGCCGGGGCGAGTACGTAGTTACGCTAACGGCTATTCCTCCCGGACCGACCGGAAGAGGATAACTCGCATACAGATTGAAAAGAGCTTTTTCGGCGAACGTGGCCGGAAAAGCTCTTTTTGTCTGAGGATGGGACCTCGTTTAATTTAGGGTTACCGGAAAGATCTGCACGAGGGGCGGGCCCGTCTGAGTCCGACGTAGAGTCTCGGCAATTGAGATCAACAGCTACTCCGGTGAAATGCGCTCCCCAGACAGCGTTCCCGGAAAAGCGGGAGTTACCGCATTACCGCCCAGATCGAAAATCTGCATTGTGAATGTGCCTGTCTGCTTCGTGCCCTTATCACTCAGGGTGATGTTTGCTTCGAGATGTCCTACACCAATGAAAACGCCAGTAGGGTCATACAGCCAGACCCGATGTGTAAGTCTGACGGTACGGCCAGTTTGAATCCATGCTCCGAGACAGACGCCGTCGGTCGGTGTATTCGGATTATGAACCTCAGTTCCGCCAGCATTAAAGATCTGATAGGCCTCCTGATCCATTGCGGGGACACTGAAGATATAGTGCACGTGCCATAGGCCGATTATCGACTGGCCCCCGTTATCGTCGTCCGGAATAGCCTTTGAATCTGCTGATTTTGCCAGCCCCGTCAGTGCGGCTGTGTTCGAATGAGTAACCGCAGGGACGAGTTTGTCGGGCGAGACGAAACACTCCGCTCTTGCTTGTGAGCCGCCTAGTGTTATGAGCATCACAAGAGCGGCCAGCATACCTGTGAGCATGGCCAGTGAATGTTTGGATATATTTTTCATTTTAGTTTCTCCTTATAGTTTGGTTAATTAATTCGTCAAAGACAGCCAGGATTAAGTTCAGTTGAACTAAAAAAACTGCGTGTATTCTCGGAAATTGAGATATAATCGCGCTATTCGTTTAGTGGGAAATTATTATCAGAAGAGTGCTCCTGGTGTCTTTCGTATTTTCGGAAAATTTTCGGAAAAGATTTGGAAACGACAAACCGCAGCAAAAACGGGGCTCTCACCAATGGCCACCGATACGCTTTCGATAATTTTGAGATCGATCCGGCTAACCGATTATTGCTGCGCGACGGCCAGGTCGTGCCGCTGACAGGTAAAGTATTTGATGTTTTACTCGTTTTTGCCGAAAACCCGGGCCGACTGCTTGGAAAAGATGAGCTGATCGAAAAGATCTGGCAGGCAGATTTTGTTGAAGAGGGAAATCTCGCGCGAAATGTCTCGACGCTCCGAAAGGCGTTAGGTGACGCCGGAAAGGATCATAAATATATAGTGACGGTACCCGGGCACGGTTATCGGTTTGTCGCGAATGTAGTATCCGACCAAAGCGGATCAGCAATTGATACGGCGGTCGTCGAGTCGACCTTAGAGGCTAAGCCCCAACCGCCGATAGCAGCCGAGCCGGAAAAGAAAGAATCTCATAAGATTCTTTGGGCCATTGCCGTGATCGTCGTGCTTTTTGCTGCGTCGTGGTTTGGCAAGGACCGCCTTTTCATTTCATCTCCGACAGTAAAGTCACTGGCCGTGCTGCCGCTCAGAGGCATCGACCCCAACGACAATTATCTTGGCTTCGGTATTACCGAAACCATAATTCGGCGCATCAGCAGTTCGGGCCAGTTGGCCGTACGACCCACAAGCGCAGTCATTCACTACCTAAACCAAGAACCCGATTCTTTAGCGGCCGCTCGTGAATTGAACGCCGACGCCGTTTTGGAAGGCACGGTTCAAAGATTCGGCGACAAAATGCGCGTCAGCGTCAATCTTTTAAGGACCGCGGATGGCATATCGATCTGGAATGAAAATTTCAACATGAGGGCGGACGATGTTTTTCGCATTCAGGACGAAGTTGCAGTGCAGGTAGCCAATAAACTAAAGATCCGCCTGGGCTCGTCTATCGTGGCTTCGGCTAACGACAAGTACCCGGTCGACCAGCGGGCGTACGAGTTCTATTTAAAGGGCATGTTTGGGCTCGACGCCAAGGGATTTGATAAGGATTATCTGCCGCAGATGGAGAATACTATCGATCTCTTTCAACAGGCGATCAACATCGATCCAAATTACGCGATGGCTCACGGCCAACTCGCTTATTCGTATGCCTGGATGGCGAGCTTCATTCAGTCCGACGAACCGAAGTGGGCTGACCTCGCCCGCCAGGAGATCGCTACCGCCGAAAAGATGGACCCGAATGTAGCCGAGGTTCACATCGCGAGCGGGCTGTTGGCTTGGAGCTCGTATGGCGGTTATAAAACGGAAGATGCGATAAAGGAGTTTCGTCTTGCGAAGCAGCTTAATCCGGGCTACAACGGTGGTGACCTGATAGCGCTTTACGGCCACGCCGGACTCGACGAACAAGCCGAGAAGGAACTCAAACGAGGACTGACAAGCGACCCAACCAGCCAGGCTCTGAATGGTTTGATAGTCGTCTTGCCATATTTGAGAGGCGACGTCGACGCCTGGTATGCACTGCATCCCGAACACCCTATCGAGCAGCGAGGATTCGCTCCCTGGTACCTGCTGTACAAAGGTGATCTCGAGCTTGCTCAAAAAGTGATCGACGACCGGCTAAAACAAAATCCCGAGGTTTACGATCTTCTAATGGAGCGGGCCCTGCTGATGGCCCTCAAGGGAAATTTCTCTGACGCCGACAAGCAGGTCACGACGGCCTTTGAAAAAGTTCCTCATAACAGCGACGATTACCACCACGAAACGTACTTATTAGCCTGTATCAAATCCGTCGAAGGCGACAGTGCCGAGGCCGTTAAATGGCTTCGTGAGACCGCCAACACAGGCTATCCGGACTATCCACTATTCGCGCGCGACCCGTTTCTCGACCGCATACGAGAGACCCCAGAATTCATCCAATTCATGTCCGAACAAAGGGCGCAGCACGACCGTTTTCTGCAAGAATTTAGTGACTAAATTAGCTTCTAATCAGCCTTTTGCGTACGGGTTGGTCAGATACATCAGAATAAGCATCAATATAAAATAAGGAACCAGAATGGCAGCGCCGGGGTAATCTTTGGCGACACGCTGGCCAAAGAACAACGCCGTGATCGACGTGGTACCGATGATCGAGGCGATAAAAATAAGAAGAAGCGAGCCTGTCGCGAGGAGATAAATGATCCCGATCGCTGACAGAAAACCGGTCGCCAATTCCATCAGCGTCACCGTCCCAAGCATCATCGGAACCATGCCGCTTAGAACCGTTTTCGAAAAATGGCCGTTGAGCCATTCGAGATTGCCCCTCCAATCGAACACCTTATCAAGGCCAGACTGGATGAAGAGAATGCTCACGAGCAGGGCTGCGAACAGGGCGGGAAGATTTTTGGCGATTTCTTCAACGTGCATTTTGTCAATTGCGGATCTCGGATCGCAGATCTATTAAAGCCGCGAACGCCGATCCAAAACCAAGGAGCCGATCACCTTCCGCAAGCGGGCTAACTTTTATCACTTACGTGCGGACTTTTGCATCAGAGCCTCGATCTCATCCGGGTCTTTTGGCACTTTCGCCGTCAAATTTAAATTACCGTCTTTAGTTACAAGCACATCGTCTTCGATGCGCACACCGATGCCGCGATATTTTGCAGGGGCCGACTTATCGTCCGGCGGAATGTAAAGTCCCGGCTCAACCGTCAAAACCATTCCCGGAGCGAACGGTCGCGAGCTTTTCGCCGATTGGTCGGTAAAGTAACGGCCGGCGTCGTGCACGTCCATACCAAGATAATGCCCGACCCCGTGCATATAATATTTCATATAGGCCTTTTTCTTTATCAGGTCTTTTGTCTTACCTTTCAGCAGGCCGAGCTTTTTCATCCCTTCCGTCACAAGGTCGATAGAGAGTTCCTGCCGAGCCTTTACGGTGTTGCCTGTTTTTGTAAAGTCGATGCACTGCAGCTGAACGTCGAGCACGACGTCGTAAACTTCGCGCTGCGCCGGGGTGTATTTTCCGTTTACCGGGAAAGTGCGCGTGATATCCGCGGCATAGCCTTGATACTCGGCGCCCGCGTCCACGAGCAGCAGATCGCCATCCTTAAGCGGTTGGTTGTTTTCTACATAATGCAGGATCGTAGCATTGTCGCCGCCGCCAATGATCGAATTATATGCCACACCGTTTGCTCCCTTGTCACGCATGTAGGCTTCCATTAAAGATTCGACCTGAAACTCGTTCATTCCCGGCCGCGTTTTCTGCATCGCGAGAATGTGTGCCTCAGCTGAGATCGTTGCGGCTTTTTGCATCAACTCGACCTCATCCGCAGTCTTGTGAAGCCGCATTTCGTGAATCAGGATCGTTGGGTCAACGATAGTGTGCGGCGGATAGGGCGTTTTAAGGCGCCGCTGCCGCTGCGCGGAGAGATATTTAATGATCGCCAGATCGAGCTTTTGATCGACGCCGAACCGATAATAAAGCTTGTCGTGTCCGTCCAGTAGCTTGCCGAGATCTGCAGCAAATTTATCTATCGTAACCGATTTGTCCGCTCCGTAATTTTTAACTGCACCTTCTGTTCCCTGTCTTCGGCCGTACCAAGTTTCCATTTCCGGGTCGCGCGGGCGAACGTAGAGCGTATACGGATTCTTACGATTGGCAGGGTCGATAACGGCAACGGCGTCGGGTTCGGGAAAACCTGTAAGGTACATAAAATCGGAATCCTGGCGAAACCTGTATTCCGTGTCGTAACTGCGTGTTGCTTCGTGCGCAGCGGGGATAATGGCGACCGAATCGCGGCCGATAGCCTCGATAAATTTCTTTAACTGTTCTCGCATAAGTTTTTCCTGTGTACGAGTTTATCGCAAAGCGCCTAAGACGCAAAAAAGAAGTGTCCGGGGCGATGCAAAATCGCTGCAGAACTTCGTTCAGATTTTGGGAAATGCTGTTATAATTTCGCGCGAATTTACGCGAAAAGGAGTGAGACAATGAAAAAGATCGTAACTGCCGGTGTTCTAACTCTGCTGTTTTGCGTCGCCGCGTTCGCGGACATGGCTCCGATCAAGCCCGCAAAAACGAAAAAGTCGGTGGACGCAAATCTAACCATTCGGCTCGATAAAGATGCTAAACAGGCTCGCCTGATCATACCTAAAAGCGCGGTCCGCGAGCTTCGCGCGCAGCTTGATGATCTGGATCAGGACGGCAACGTAACGGCCGCTGCGTCTGTCGGAGGCGTTTCACGAATTCAAACGATAATGGCAGGCGTGTTCCTGAGCCTTGCCATCGTATTCGGTGGCGTTTGGTTTACGCGGTCGAAAAGGGTCGGGACAAAAACCGCAGCGTTGATCGTCCTTGCAGTGCTCAGCGGCGCGGTCGTGACGATTGTTTACGCAAATGCGGGCCCGCCGCCCGAGGCACGCAGTATCACCGGAAAGCTGTTTGCTCCCTCGGTACATATCTATAATTTTGCGTCGGGCCCGATAAAGATCGAAACAACGGACGAACAACACGGCATCGAGTTGATCGTCCCGGACACACCGGAGACGCCGAAACCCGGTGAGGAATAAAGACAGAAAGTAACTTTGGCGGCAGGAAATTGAGCCTTTTCCACTGCACTTTTTCACCGACGACCCCTTATGCAGGAAATCCAACTGCTACGATCCAATATACGATCACAAACCATCCTGATGGCTGGTTTCGTTACGGCATGCGCATTTTTAGCAACGCTTGTCGGCGCTTTCCCGTTACAACTTTCTATTGTCAGCGTGTTCCTTTTTGCCGGTGCTCACAATCTGATGGAGTTCCGTTATTTTGCCGCGCGAATGCCGGTGCGCTGGGGCAGATCGAAGACCTATTATGCGGTCGGCATTGGCGGCGTGATCCTCTTAACTGCCTTTTATTTGACGATCTATTTCATGAGCGGCAACTGGCTATGGGGCGCCACGAGCTGGACGTTGTTCGTGGGTGGGTGGAACACCGCGTTTATGATCTGGGTCGGATTGCTAATTCACCTGCGCGGTCTGCAAAAGCCGAAAAGCGATTGGTCGTGGGGATTGTTTGCCGCATTCGCGCTTGCGGCCGTTAGTTGGATGGCTCCGTCATACTTCGGCCTCTCGATAGTATATTTGCATCCGTTCATCGCAATGTGGTTTTTGGAACGGCAGATTCGGCGCACAAAACCCCAATGGCTGCGTGCGTATCATATGTGTCTCGCCTCGATCCCGATTTGCCTTATCCTACTTTGGACGACACTCGCGCAGCAGCCAAATTTGCCTGAGGACACAAGTCTGTTTTGGCGAATAATACAACACTCGGGAAGCGGCGTTTTCCCCGGGATCTCGAGCCATCTGCTCGTGGCAACGCACGTCTTTCTCGAAACCATTCATTACTCTGTTTGGATACTTCTGATTCCGCTTGTTGATCCCCGAGCGATACCGTGGCGACTGAGCGAAATACCGCTGCTTGCGAACCGCGACGGCATTCCGAAACTGGTCGTCGCTTCGCTCGTTGTCGGTGCGTTGATCGTTGTGATCTTGTGGGCGGGTTTCATGGTCGATTATGCAACGACGCGCGATATCTATTTTGCTTTCGCGATCGCGCATGTGATGGCGGAGTTTCCATTTTTAATAAAGATGTTATAGCCCGCGAAAATGCGAAAGAGGGCCGAAAATTTTTCGCGCATTTTGGCGTGTTTCGCGGGCAAGTTTTATGTTTTTATTTGACGATATAGATTTTGTCCAGACGCAGAACCTGCCGCTTGCCGATCTTTGGCGATTTTTGCCTCTTGGATATCTGATAACTATTGCGATCGAAACTCCCGTTCTTCTGGTCGGTCTTTCGCCTAAAGTTCCGTTTCGTCAAAAAT
>DATJGV010000130.1:0-2472 GCA_035494575.1 Pyrinomonadaceae bacterium
CTGACAAACCGGCCGATCGTCATACCCGACACCGCGGAGATCGAACTGAAACTAATGAACGGCAATGAAGGCGTCGTGCTGACGCTCGACGGCCAGACCGGTTTCCCGATGGAAGCCCACGACCGCGTCCTTATCCGCAAAGGCGCGATGACATTCAACCTCGTTCAACCGCCGAACCGAAATTATTTTGATGTTTTGAGAAATAAGCTGAAATGGGGCAGATGAGAAGAGTTTAGCCACGAATGGTACGAATAACACTAATTTGTTTCTAATTCGTGTCGGTTAGTGAGGCGGATAAGAAGGAGTTTAGCCACGAATTAACAGGAAAAAGCACGAAACGTTGATTTGTGTTCGTGTTCTTTCGTGTAATTTCGTGGCTGATCAATCTTACGGTTCCAATAGATCGGGGTGCGACTCTTCTTCAACCTCCAGATCCTCAGGCGTCCAAAGATATTTATTTAAATCGCAACGGCCTTTTTCGTTAAACGCGACGCCCTCCGATTCGAGCATGTCCTGCTGCAAGTTTGTCGGCAGCGTCATTTTCCCGGTCGAGCACGCGCCCTGCGAATTTATCACGCGCTGCCACGGGACGTTTTCTGCATTTGCCGCATGCATCACATAACCCACCGTGCGCGGCGTGTAGCCTTCGCCAAGGATTACAGCGATTTGCCCATACGTCATCACCTTGCCTCGAGGAATCTGCCGGACAAGTCCGTAAACTTTTTCGCGATAACCTAGTTCGTCAACAATGTTCATATCTGTCTCAATATCGTCCGTGCCGGTGCACCGTCGCCTTTGCCGCCGACATATTTTATCGGCAGGCAGATGATTTCATATTCGCCCGGCGGCACCTCGCGAAGATCAACACCCTCGATGATAACTATCTCTTTTTCAAGCAGCGTGTGATGCGTTGCAAAGTCGGTCGAGCCAAATTTCTCGACAGAGAGATAGTCTATACCAACGAGCTTCAGACCATTGCCGGCCAAAACGCGAGCGGCTTCTGGCGAAATGTATGCAAAATCGGTACGAAAGCCTTTTTCGGGCTCGTTCCAAAACGCGGAATTTTTTGTTTTGAATAAAATTCGTTCCACGCCAGCCAGTTCGCCGAGATGCTCAGGCCCGATTTCAGTCACACTGTCTGCGATCCCAACAACGCGGCATTTGCCGATCAATTTTTCCAGATCAAGTTGGTCGATACGTCGACGCCCTTCGATAAAATGGTTCGGAGCGTCAACATGCGTACCAGTGTGAACGCCAAAGCACATTCTGGAAACGTTTGCCGCATCGCCTTTTTCTATCGAATGCACGGCGTCGATCTTGACCGTCGGGTCGCCCGAGTATATCGGCACCGATTCGCTGACGGCAATTGTCACGTCAAAAAATTTCATGCTTTTTAGAATAGTTCAGACACGATTTGCGGGCAAGATTTGGCAAAGCGAACGCCATAATGTTAGAACATTAAATATGGAAATAAAACGGGACGAACACGGTAAGAAAGGCGCCTTCTATATCGAAGAAAACGGCGAGTGGCTCGCCGAATTGACCTATTTCAAATCGGGCAACGGCGAGATAACCATCGACCATACCGAGATTGACGAAAGTTTGCGTGGCGAGAACATCGGCGAAGATCTGGTTGCCGAGGCTGTTAAGTTTGCCCGCGAGAACGGGTTGAAGATCAAAGCTACCTGCCCGTACGCTCACAAGGTTTTAGCACACACGCCCGAATTTGCGG
This sequence comes from Pyrinomonadaceae bacterium, assembly GCA_035494575.1. GTDB lineage: Bacteria > Acidobacteriota > Blastocatellia > Pyrinomonadales > Pyrinomonadaceae > OLB17. The sequence goes on from DATJGV010000130.1 coordinate 1,733, forward strand.
ACGTTTTTGTACGATCATCCGCCCAATCGAATAGCTGAAACAAATGCAGGTTCCGCGAATTTCCGCATCAAGCTATTCGAACACCGCACCACTCATCTGGTCATTTCTGTACGGGCAAAATCACGGCAAGGTCGAGATAATTTTGGACACCGCGCCTGCGCGTTCCGCCGAATTGCTCGCGCAGGACCGCGTCGATGCGGCACTCGTTCCGGTGATCGCCTATCAACATATCGATGGTGCACGACTCATTCCCGACGTTTGCGTCGGAGCAAAAGAACGTGTCCGCAGCGTGTGCCTCATAACAAAGGGCGGAGACCTTGAACAGGTCCGTTCCGTTGCGTTGGATATCTCATCAAAAACATCAGTTGCTCTCACGAAAATAATCTTTCGCGAATTCTTAGGTTTCGAGCCGCAATTTAAACCCGCTGAACCGGACATCGGCATGATGCTTGCCGACGCCGACTGCGCGTTGCTCATTGGCGACCCGGCGCTTTCGATTGCGGATCGCGGAATGCGGATTGCGGATTTGTCGGTACCACCTGCGGTAGCGGGTGGTTCAACGTACCGCACATTCGATCTCGCCGAGACCTGGCGAAATCACACCGGCCTCGGTTTTGTCTTTGCAATGTGGATGTCAAAGAGGGATTCTGTTCCGATTGATTTTGCCGCTGCCCGTGACGAAGGGCTTTCTCACATCGACGAGATCGTCTCAAACTACGAATCCGAAATTCCCTTGAGCC
>DATJGV010000131.1:0-3684 GCA_035494575.1 Pyrinomonadaceae bacterium
GTATTGATGGCGATCGGTTCGCCGACCTCGCCGATACCGCCGCAGTCCTGGTACGCCTGGGATCGGACGTGGAAGGAATACGGAAAGTACAGATATCTCTCGGCGGTCCCACCGCTTTTCATCCATCAGTTCTCGCACGCATGGGTCGATTTCCGAGGTAAACGCGAATCTCGCCCGCCGAACATCGATTATTATCAAAACTCGGTTAAAGCAACCGAAGCACAGCGGCAATTTTTCATCGATGTTCTGAGCAACGAGTTTCCAAACTACGGCCCGAACATTTGGGGACTGACTGCGTCCGACAGCGCCAACGGGTACATCGCGTGGGGCGCTCCGCCAAAAGATCCCGCGACTGACGGAACCGTCGTTCCATGCGCGCCGGCAGGCTCGCTGATGTTCACACCGGAAATTTCACTCGCCGCTTTAAAGGAAATGAAGGCAAAATACGGTGATAAGGTTTACGGCCGGTACGGATTCGCCGATGCGTTAAATCCGCAGACTGGTTGGGTCGATTCGGACGTTATCGGCATCGATCTCGGCATCACCTTACTCAGCGCCGAAAACCTAAGAACCGGCAAGGTCTGGTACTGGTTCATGCAAAATCCCGAAATACGCTCGGCATTGAAAAGTGCATCGATAAACTAAGATCGTCAAGAATCTGCGGATATTCCCTTTAGGCGGACCTCAACTTTTCGAGCCTCGTCGATCGTTCGAGCTTTGTCCGGCTTTTGGGTCGGAAACGGCCTGCTTGCCAATAGGCATCGATACGAAAAAATCTTGACTTCATCTTTCTAAAGTAGTAAAAAATGACTGTACGAGCGCCTCTCTCCGATAATTTCCAGACCAGGAGTTGGATAACAATCTAATTTAGTGTGTCCACAGCATGGATCCTGTAGTTTTAGGTCAGGGCTTTGGTATTGTTTGAATTCCATAAGCGGTTAGCGAATTAAGATCAGGCCGCAGGCGATCAGACAATAACAATATCAATGCCGATCAAGTCAGGGGAGGTACATCATGAGAGTTTGTTCCGAATGCGGACAGTGCTTCGAAGATCAGGTTTTTTCCTGCACCGAAGGAGGTCATCTCTCCCTAAAAGAAATGCGTCGAGGCACATGCGAAATGGTCGCCGGTTACAGTCTCGAGCGTTTACTCGAATCGGGCCTAAAAGGCGAGATATATCGCGGACGTCATATAACGTCGGGCAGGACGTGTCAGGTAAAAATTCTTGCGGCAGACCCGCAACATGCCAGCGAGTTTTTGCGCGAGGCACAGGTCGCCTCGGCGCTTTTCCATCCGAACGTGATGGATGTTTACGAATCCGGTACGTTGGATAACGGTGACCTTTTTGTGATCACCGAGGATGCCGAAGGGCAGACGGTTCGTGAATTGTTGGATGCAGGCGGCAGCCCGGAACTTATGACCTCGATAACGGTCATGCGGCAGGCAGCCGAAGCCGTTCACGCCATTCATCTCAAGGGCTTGACGCATCGGGCTCTCAGTCCCGAAAATATTGTCGTGACGACCGATGGCGAAGGCGGCCCGCTCGTCAGAATTAATAACCTTGATCTTGGCGGCGTCGTTGAACATTCCATAATCTCGAACAAACTCTTGATCGATTCTGCTATCGGTTCGATCAGATATTTCTCGCCCGAGCAATGTCTCGGTGACGCTGTCGGCATTAAAAGTGACGTTTACAGCCTAGGCGTTGTTCTGTTTGAGATGCTGGCGGGCGTCCCGCCGTTCCGTGCCGCCACCGCTGTCTCGCTGATCGAAAAACACAAGAACGAGCGGCCGCCTGAGATCCTGATCGACAATTTCGATCTGCGAATGCTCGTGGCCAATACCCTCATGGAATCGCTGACGAAATGGCCCGAAAGGCGCCAGTCGTCGGCAAACGCTTTTGCCCGGCAGCTACGGCATATCGAGCAGCTTGCAACTCATGAATCGACTCCGCCGCCTGCGGTTGCCATTCCGCCCGCTCCGCCGAAACCCGCCGTTCTTGTCAAGGCTGTGGCTTCGGGCCGATCCACTATGGCCGGCGGGCGGGCTGTCGCGTTTGATAACAACGCGATCATCGCAAAAACCGAACATGGATCTACGCCTCGTGATGAACCAGTTAAGATCGATCTAGTTCAACCGTCGAAAGCGGCGGCGGAAAAAACCGCCGAGGCCAAAATTCAAAGTCGTCCGGCCAGCATCGCATGGACCCAGCCCGAAGACGATATCCCGTCCTTAGAAGACGTTCTGGAAGTTCTGTCCGGTGAAAGGATAACCGCTCATCTGCCGGAGCCGGCGACAGTCACGGTTACGCCGGCTGAGCCGGAAGAGATCGCCGTCGTTGCTACTCCTGGCAAACCAATTCGGATCGACCTGGCGCCGTTGACGCAAGATCCGGCGCCTGTAATGCGTGGCAAATATGCTCACCTCACGGCAATATTAGGAGATACTGGGGAAAATGAAACGGCCTATACCAGGACCCGAGATTCGATCTGGTCGGCGTTTAGCAGCCTGCCGCAAACCGGATTTTCCGTTGACCGGCACTCGCTGCTGATGATCGGTTCCGGTTTTATAGTTCTGACCGGCATCTTTTTTCTTGCTAGCGTTCTGATCAGCGACTTTGGCTTGGCGGAAGGCACGGGCGATTCGACTGCATCAACAACCATGGTACCGCAAGTTGCCCAAACGGTAGCCGTTTCACCGCCAGATCGGACAACGGCGAAAAATATCGACCGCGCCGCCGCCAGGGACGTGGAAACCAGTGAGCCAAAACCGTTGCCGGCCAAAGATCATGCGCCGCTTGTCGAAGAAAAATCGAAAGACACGCCGGTGAAACCGTTTGTGCGAAGTCAGACGGCAAAAACGACCGCAGTCAGCCAAAAGATTGGAAATACTCCGACAGTTCCTTCAATTCCGCCGATCTCAACCAACAACGGTAAAACAAAATCGAAAACCGAACCGGCTGGGGTTCTGGCTGGTAAGAAAACCCCATTGATAATAGACAGAACCGCCGGCGCCACTCGCCCGCGAATCGTGATAGATCCGCGGCCTTGAAAGTGTTGTCAACGTTTAAATTCGAGAAACACACGGTTCGTCCATGTACCATTTGTCTGGATAAAACCGAGGCCATAGCTGGTATCGTGCGTGCTGATCGAATTCGGATTTTGCCCGGCGGAAACGGTCCGGTTTACGAAGACCGCTTCAAATTTTTCTGAGGTGCCGTTATTAAAGACCTTTGTTCCTGTGAGAACCGCTCCATCGACGCGGGCATCTTTTAATGTAAAACTCGCCTTTTGCCCTTCGCCGATATTGATCGTGTCGTGACCCGAACCGGTGGCGGCACCGCTCGCCGAAACATTTATTTGCAAGGCGTAATCGTCGCCGTCTGACTGGTAAAAACCAGAATATTCGGCGGCGCTTCTTACAACCGGTTCGTTCTTGATGTCAATGTAGATCTCAATCGAGATATTTCGCTTTTCCTTCTTTTTGTATTTTGTCTTATCGAGCGCAGCAGCCAACTGCTGTGCCTGCGGTCCGGCCTCCTGCGCATAAACCGCGCCGGTCGAAAGGACACAAAATACGATCGCAGCCAAAACGAATATTCTGAACATAGTTATCTCCCGCGAATTGATTTCTAGTGAGGTAACACCGCGGATGAGGATTTTGTGACGAAATTTTACCGCAGAC
>DATJGV010000132.1:0-4808 GCA_035494575.1 Pyrinomonadaceae bacterium
CAATCCGGCGATACGGTTGCCAAGCTTGCAACAAGGTATGGCAAGGATGCGACCGAGGTTGCGAAATTCAACGGTTTGCTGCCGAATTCGGTTTTGGGCGCGGGCCGCGAGATCAAGATCCCTAATTAGATCAATAGGATACACTGATTCATGATGACCGGGTTTGTTATTCAGACCCGGTTTTTTCGCGCTTCGTTTCATGCGTGCGGCACGGCGCTTGCGCATAAAAATCAATAAATAGCAGGGGGAAGCGATAGTATGTCGAGTATTCAACGTGAGCAAAATCCTGATGTAAATTCCATTCCTTCGCAAGGCGACAATTCTGCTGTCGAGCAGGAAAAACCAGGACGAAACGAAAATGCGGATATCGAGCGACCGCGAAATGAGGACATTCCGGTACCGCCGGACAACCGGCCCGTTGCCCCGATCGAGGAGCCGCGCGACACAGATAAGGCGCCGGTCGGCGATGTAGACGACAGCCCGAAACGGATAGCCGGGGAATAACAATACCGGTTCGGTCTCGCAATTTAAGCCTCTTGCGAACCATTCTTGCAACATTGGCCCGGTTTTTTGCGGGTGCGCTAAAAATCGCCTCTACCGCGTCAAGATCCGCTTGACAAACTTCACAATTGTAACTACACTTGTTACAGATATGGCGGCGAACAGTCAATTTTCGATGGCGATCCACATCATGACAATGCTCGCAAGAGCGGATCGTGAAAATGTGAAATCCGAATGCCTCGCAGGCAGCGTCAACACTAACGCTGTCGTGATTCGCCGTCTGTTGGGCCAACTGGGCCATGCCGATCTGGTCATTTCGCAGACTGGCGCGGCTGGCGGGACAAGGTTAGCAAGGGATCCGTCGGAGATCAGGCTCGCGGAAATCTATAAAGCGGTTTCGTGCGGGGAGGTTTTTGCGCTGCATCCGAAAGCCCCGAGTCAGGATTGCCCGGTGGGAAAAAATATCGAAGCCGTGCTGTGTCATATTCAAAAGGACATCGACAAAGCGGTCGGCGACAAGCTTTCTCAATACACATTGCAGAATGTGATCGAGATGATCGAGCAAGGGTAGGTATATTTTTTTGATTTCATTTGTATCAAATATAGTTACAAACATGGGAGAAATATGAAGGCAGAAACGAAGAGAAGTTTACCGGAAAGGGAAACAATATTAGAGCAGTTGAATTGGCGTTACGCGGTAAAAAAATATGACGCGACGCGAAAGGTTTCGGACAAGGATTGGCAGATGATCGAAGATGCCGTGGTGCTGGCGCCATCGAGCATGGGCCTGCAGCCGTACAAATTTATCGTGGTTACCGATCAGGAGACCAAAGAGAAATTGCGGCCGGCGGCGCACGGGCAGTCACAGCTCACCGATGCGTCGCACATAGTGATCTTCGCGTACAAAAAGACCTACGGCGATGAGGACGCCGAGCAGTTCATCAAGCGAATCGCGGAGGTGCGAGGTCAGACGCGCGAATCGCTCGCGGATTACGAAAATGCCGTGAAAGGTGCAGCAAAAAGGGCCACGGACGGCGGATATATTGAGGTTTGGAATTCGCGGCAAGCGTATATCGCACTCGGGTTTTTGGTCGAAACCGCTGCGTTGCTCGGTATCGATGCAACACCAATGGAAGGGTTCGATCCCCAGCAGTTTAACGAAATTCTTGGGCTGACGGACTATTCGGCGGTGGCCATCGCTGCGGTCGGGTACCGGGACGCGGAGAACGACTGGCTTGCTTCGCTGCCAAAAGTGCGAATGCCGCGGGAAGTGTTGGTCGAAAGGATATGACAGAGGGTTGCAAAACAAGAGAGGGCGAGATGTTAGGTCTATTGGCAATGTGGGCGCCGAAACTGCTTGACGCCTTTGTAAGGCTCGCAAGGGCTTTAACGACATGAGGGATAAATTGAACCGCAAATGGGACACCGGTTCACGCTGATCAAAAACGGTGTCCCGGGATCTTCTGATCTGCGTTCTTATGTGGTTCAAAAATCAAAGGGGGGCAAAGAATCGTGGAAAAATATTTAAAAAAATCGCTGTCCTACGCAGAATACGTTAAACTTATAGACGATCTTTTACTTGAAGGCAAAACGACGGGTGCAAACCAGTCATACGCGATGTTCAACTACGGGAAGTTGAACCGTCAGCGGATGCATCGGCTTGAAAAGACCGTAACGCTGGAACCTGAAACCATATTTTCTATCCGCTCGCTTGATGTTAATTGGATCTGGCTGGTTATTACCGAGGGCTGGTGCGGTGATGCGGCTCAGAACATCCCGATAATTGAAAAAATGGCGGCCGAAAATGCAGGCATCGAGACGCGGTACGTTCTCAGGGATGAAAATCTTGAATTAGCGGACCAGTTCTTAACCAATGGAGCGCGGTCTATACCTAAGCTGATCGCTCTTGACGCAGATACGCTGGAGGTCTTGGGAACGTGGGGCGCAAGGCCAAAAGAGGCACAGGAGCTTTTTTACAAGCTCAAAGACAAGGGTGTCGAAAAGCCGCAGATCATGGAGCGGCTTCAGCGGTGGTATAACGAAGACCGCAGCCGTTCGATCCAAAGAGAGTTTCAGAATTTAGCGGCGGTATGGGCGGATGAGAAGAATTACGATCCGGCGATCATGCCGAGTACGGAAACGGTAGTCGGTTTGGCGGGATAAGACAATGACCGGCCATCGGGACCAACAGGCCGCGATCAGGAGATTGGACACACGTGAAACTGACCGTACACATTTTTCTTTTGCTGACACTTTTCCTTGCGGGATGCGAAAATCCGGCGGCGAACAAGGTTCGCGCGACGACTTCGGAGCCCGCAACCGCTTCTGCTATAGGAAATCCGTTCGACCTTTTTGAAATGAAGGGCACAGCGCTTCCGGTCCTGCCTGGCTCGTCGAAGATCGAATTTACCGGGTCAAAAGTGACGGGCAGGCATGACGGCGGGTTCAGATCATTCAAGGGCGTCATCGACCTCGTGTCGGAAAAAGCGGAAGAAAGCCGCGTCGCGGTCCAGATCGATATGAGATCAGTCTTTACCGACACCGACACGCTTACCAAACACCTGCAGACCGGAGATTTTTTCCAAGCCGATCAATATCCGACATCGTCGTTCGTTTCGAACAAGATCGTGCCGACTGGCGATGACGAAAATTATCTTGTCACGGGCGATATTGAGATGCGCGGTGTCAAAAGATCGATAACGTTTCCGGCGACGATCACGATAAAACCGGACGAGGTCGCCGTCAACAGCGAATTTGCGATCAACAGAAAGGACTTCGGCATCGTTTATACCGGCAAGGCGGACGACCTGATCCGGGACGACGTGGTCATAAAGCTTGATCTTCATAGCTTACGGCCAAGATAAAAACCGGCTGATAGCGATCAGCATTTCTTCTTTTTCCTGTAAATATGAAAGCGTACGAGATTCGGGAATTCGGAGTGGACAAGCTGGCGATGGTCGAACGCGAGACGCCTAAGCCCGGGCCGGGTGAGGTGCTTGTCCGGATGCGAGCCGCTTCGCTCAACCATCGTGACCTGATGATGATCGAGGGAACCTACAACCCAAAACTCAAATTGCCGCTGGTACCGTTTTCGGATGGTGCCGGCGAAGTCGCGGCCGTCGGCGACGGCGTTACAAAATGGGCGGCGGGTGACCGCGTCTGTCCTACCTTTATGCAGGGCTGGATCGACGGCCCGATCGATTATCAAAAATATAAAACAACGCTTGGGGGCGATCTTGACGGCTGCCTGCGCGAATTCGCGGTTTTCGATCAGGAAGGGCTTGTCAGCATTCCGCCGCATCTGTCCTTCGAGGAGGCCTCGACCCTGCCGTGCGCGGGTGTGACCGCCTGGCACGCGATCACGGTTTCGGGACAGGTGAAAATGGGCGAGACGGTGCTGCTGCAGGGAACCGGCGGCCTTTCTATATTCGCGCTGCAATTTGCAAAAATATTCGGCGCTAACGTGATCATTACGTCAAGTTCGGACGGGAAGCTTGAACGCGCTCGTGAACTCGGCGCCGACGATGTGATCAATTATAAGGAACGCGAAGATTGGGACTCGGCCGTGCTTGATCTAACGGATAAGGCGGGTGTCGATCATGTGATCGAGGTCGGCGGCGCGGGTACGATGCAGCGCTCGATGCACGCCGCAAAAATGGGCGGCCACATAGCTGTTATCGGCGTCGTCGCTGGAAAAGGCGAGTTTACGACGGTGCCGATATTTATGAAATCGTTAAAATTGCAGGGAATTTTTGTCGGCTCGCGGCAGATGTTCGAAGCGATGAATCTGGCGATAGAGAAAAGCGGGATGACGCCTGAGGTGGACAAAGTGTACCCATTCGTCGAGGTGGGCGACGCATTTGAATATATGAAAGGCGGACTGCATTTTGGAAAGATAGTTGTAAGTATCGGTTCGGAAGCTTGAACGCGGATCAAAGGGATCAGCGGATAGTTGTTAAACGCAAAAAACTGCTAACAAATTATTTAATTAGTAACTAGTTAATTAAATAATTAAACAGCAGAAAAACAGCCTGTCAGGCTGTTATACAAAGGGAGAATAAGAATTTATGAAAATCGGAATTATCGGTGCAGGTAACATTGGTTCGAATGCCGCGAAGTTATTCATTAACGCCGGGCACGAGATCATCATCAGCAATTCGCGCGGGCCTGAGACGCTCGACAGCCTGGTTGACCAATTAGGGGATAATGCGAGCGCAGGAACCGTTGAACAGGCGCGGGATTTTGGCGATATCGTTTTTATTTCGATACCGCTCGGGCGTTATACGGAACTTCCGGTCGAAGGGTGG
>DATJGV010000133.1:0-15258 GCA_035494575.1 Pyrinomonadaceae bacterium
TTCGAGTATGGCGCGTTTTTCCGGGCAGAACCACGGCATCGGCATATTGCCGATCGGCCAAGGGAAAATGCCTTTGGTGTAGGCATTTTTCAGATTTTCGACCGAAAGATCGCCGCCAAATCCTATGATGTCCCGTGCGTCGTAGTAATAATCACCGAACAAAACCCACTCCGGAAACTCGTGAGTTTGCGGATCGGGAAACGCGATAGCTGACATAATGATATTTTAACGCAGAGCACGCCGCGCTGCCGAGAGGTTTTGTCAGGATACAGGGATGAACCGGATCAATTGGTCTAAAAATCGCTTTTATCCCCTGAATCCTCGTTTATTTTGTATTTCTTCTCGGCATCTCGGGGATTTTCAAGCCGGCTCAAACCACTTTCAGCTTCCACTTTCCGCGTCTGAACAATATCGCCGCGGCGATCGCCAGCGCAGAAAAGGCCAAAGTTATCGCCCAGAACACGCCCTGCGGACCCATATTGAAGTGGTACGCCAGCGTGTATGCAAGCGGTATTTCAAACATCCAGAATATGAACAAATTGAGATAGGTCGGCGTCCACGTGTCACCCGCGCCGTTGAACGCAGTTTCAAGCACCATGCCTATTGCGTAAAAGAAAAAACCATACGCAATTATGCGCAACGCGTTCGCGGCGTATGCCAGAACCTCCGGTTCGCTCGTAAAAATACCCGCAATCTGTTCCGAGAACACGACGAACAAGACACCTATCGAGGTTTGCACTATCGCATTGTAAAACGCTGCGGTCCAAACGGCTTTTTCCGATCGGTCCGGTTTTTGAGCTCCCAGATTTTGCCCGACGAGCGTTGCCGCCGCATTGCTCAGCCCGATCGACGGCAGCAGCGCGAATATCACGACCCGAATGCCGATCTGATATCCCGCAACAGCCTGCGTGCTAAACCCGGTTATGACGCGCACGAGCCCGATCCAGCTTGCGGTCTGAATAAAGAACTGCAGGATCGCAGGGGCCGAAACCTTTACGAGTCGGAAGATCTGTCCGAAGTCAACCTTCCAATGATGTGCGTTAATATGAAAACGCTTTTCGCCGCGAAACATATAATACGCCGCGAACACGACGCCCAAACCGCGGCCGATCGTCGTTCCTACCGCGGCACCTTCGACGCCAAGCTTCGGAAAAAACAGCAAGCCGAAAATAAAACACGGCGACAGAACGATGTTGAGAATATTTGCCAGCCATAGCACGCGCATTGCTATTGCCGCGTCGCCCGCGCCGCGAAATATCGCGTTCAGCAAGAACAGGAACATCACGACGACGTTTCCGCCCAGCATTATCCGTGTAAAGTTGACGCCCTCGGTGATCACGTGTTCCTCGGCTCCCATCAAACGGAGAAAATCCCCCGCAAAGATCAAGCCGATCACTCCGAGAACGACGGAAACAACCAAACCTATATAGATCGCATGTGTTGCCGCTTTTGCTGCTCCGTCCGGGTCCTTTTCGCCGATGCGCCTCGCGACCATCGCGGTTGCACCGACGCTTAGGCCGATGGCGACCGAATAGATCAGGTACATCATCGACTCGGTGATGCCGACGACCGCGACCGCATTTGCGCCGAGATGCGCGACAAAAAATATGTCCACAACCGCGAACAAGCTCTCAGCGAACATCTCGACTATCATCGGCACGCTGAGAATGAACAATGCGACGCCAAGCGAGCCTTGCGTAAAATCGCGTTGCGTTCCCCAAACCGCCTCGCGCAATATGCTCCAAAATGAATTATCCACCGTCTCCGCAGACGGATTTACAGAATCAAAAGACATATAGAAATTTTAAAAGCCTTAAGTAAAAAGAGCGCGAGGTGCGCTGGAGCAACCCGTTTCTTCGATGAGAAGAAAAGCGAAAAACGGGCACATCGGTGCGGCTGACTTAGACAATGGCGGTACGCATAATTTTAAGAATCTATCACAGGATAGATTTAGAGCGCAATATATTTTCGAAAATTTCGATCTTGCGCCGCGTCGAAAACGTTCTTGTTATTAGAACTTCATAAATTTATAATTCCTTTACAAGAGGAGATTATTCCGTATGATAAAACGAATTCGTGGAAGCTCTATCTGATAACTCGACCGGGAAGAACTCGAACAGCTTATCGCGCCCTACCGGCGACGGCGTGGTGATCGACATCGGGACGGGCGACGGCCGCTTTGTATCCGTTGCGGCAGCCGAAAATCCGAACAAGTTTTATATAGGGATCGACGCGAACGCGAAACCGCTCGAAAAACCGTCGATAAAGGCAACGAGGAAGCCGAATAAGGGCGGCCTGCCGAACGCGATGTTCGTTCAGGCTGCCGTCGAAGACCTGCCGCAAGAACTCAACGGTGTCGCAGACGAGATACACATCCACTTTCCGTGGGGAAGCCTCTTGCGCGCTGTCGCGACCGCCGATGCTGAAATTCTTTCATCGCTTCGTCGTATTTCCGCTCCGGGCTGTTTGCTTGAGATGGTGATCGGCATCGACCCGGAACGCGATAAAACCGAGATCGAGCGTCTCGACATTCCCGAATTGACGCCCGTTTTTCTGCATTCGTATTTGATTCCGAAATACAAGGCCGCAGGTTTTGATCTTTTAGATTGTGAAATTTTAACTGGCTCGGAATGGTCGCAGCTCGAAACCTCCTGGGCAAAGAGGCTGCGCGGCAACGATCAACGACATGTCTGGTATCTAGTCTTTACGGCTGCTTGATCATTTTGCGTAATAGCCCGTCCGTGCCCTTACCTTTATTTCCGGGTGGCCGGGGATCTCAACCTTGATCGTCCGCCACGATCCGTTGCGTTTTCCGTTCGTCGGCTCATAACCCAGGCTGTAAACCCGGCCGACGTCGCGCAGCACGCGTTCGTAAACCTCGCTCAGCTTGCCGATGTCCTTCGTTGTGTAGTAGTTTCCGCCGCTTTCATCAGCCAGCAGTTGCAGTGTTCGGCGAGCGTCAGCATACATTTGTGCGTTTAACTCACCAGGTTCCTGCGTGTTCAGATAGATCGGGAAGATCGCCGTCGAATTGTTTCGCACGTCTTCGATCAGGTCTGCAAACAAGGTCTTTGAACCCGCGCCCGGTTCGTAAGTGAGCGCGTTGTCCACACCGTCCGTCATGACAACGATCGCCTTGCGGCGGCCGGGTGTCGAATCGCGCTGCAGCATATCGAGAGCAAATTTTTCGGCGTCCCATACCCAGGAACCGCCAAAATCCTTTATCTTCGAAAGGCTGTCAAAAAGCTTTTCCTTGTCCGATTCGAGCGGCGAAACGACGGTTTGCTTGTCCGAGAATGTGACAATTCCGACGCGATCGACATCGCGTTTCATTTCAATGAAATTCTTTGTTGTCTTTTTGATCAGCCCAAGCTTTTCGGCGGTCGAGCCGGAAAGGTCAAGCAGAAGAATAATATCGAACGGCGATTTCGGCGTCGAAAAAACGCTGATATCCTGTGGTTTGCCGTCCTCGTAGACCTTAAAGTCGCTTTTTCCGAGATCGGGCAAATTTTGTCCGAAAACCGTAGCGTCGATAGTCACCAGCGAAGTGTTGACCGTAACCACATCGTTGTCGTCGTTTCCGATCTGCAGCAAGGCGGAGCCGTTTTGCGGCTGTGCAGTTTCGGCTTTTACTTCGACACGGGCAGGCTTGACGGGTGACCAGATGACCGGCGTTTGATAGGCGGATTGCAAAGCGCGGATATAAATTCGAAGCGGCACGATCCCATATTCCGCACGCCACGCATCAACGTGTTCGGCTGACAGCAGCGGCGAGATCACGATAAAGCCATTGTTCGCCGCCGCCTGCGTCCCAAAAAGCTGCGGCAACCCTGCCCGTAACCGCAGCCTGTCGATCAATGATGCCAACTCAGCGTCCTTCTTTATCTGATCCTTATCGACGCCTGCCGAAATTACCGGCAACAGAGCGACCTGCAGCTGCGGCGAAAAATAAGTTTTCACCAATCTCATCCACGCCGACGCACCATCTTCGCCTACCGTGCTTTTTGAAGGCCACGGCTCGCTTTTAAGAATGGAGCACATTCTTTCGACGGCTTTTTGCGTTTGTTCCGGTGACGGCGCTGCGGACTTGTCCCGGCTGTCCTGCGCTGAGAGCGCCGCAAGATCGGCCTTCATCTGTAATATCTCGGTTCTCAACGCCGAGTTTTCCGTTACGGGCTTCTGCGATGCAATGTCCGTTTTGAGTGCCTGTATTCTCTCTGGTGAAACGCATACGTTTTGCGCGGTGGCGAGGTTTGCAAGACACAAAATCGCGCCAAATACGAAAACAATCAGCGCGTCTTGTTTCGCGCGGCGGGCTATTTTTCGAAAATTAGCATCCATCGCATTCTTTTCAACCCGTCATCAAACAGATATATTCTATTATGCGTTTATGAAGATAGCGGTTGCAATGAGCGGCGGTGTCGATTCGTCATCGGCCGCTGCGTTATTAAAAGAACAGGGACACGAGCTGATCGGCTTTACGATGCAGCTTTGGAATCAGCGTCGCCACATCAATGTTGACGAGAACGGCGACGCGCTGCCGTCGCGCTGCTGCTCGCTCGACGACGTTTATGACGCGCGCCGTGTTGCGGAAACGCTTGGTTTTCCGTTTTATGTACTGAATCTAGAACGCGATTTTGAAGAGTCGGTCGTCGAGCCGTTTGTCCAGAGCTATCTCGCAGGCGAAACGCCCATCCCGTGCGTGGCGTGCAATTCGCGTCTGAAGTTCGCGTCGCTCGATAAAATGGCAGTCTCTCTTGGCTGCGACAAGGTCGCAACGGGCCATTATGCACGTGTCGAATACGATGAAGCCGCGAACCGCTACCGTCTTTTCCGCGGCAAAAACCATTGGAAGGACCAGAGCTATTTCCTTTGGGAACTGACACAAGACCAGCTCGGGCGCGCCTATTTTCCGCTCGGCGAAATGCTCAAGAGCGAGGTCCGCGACATTGCCCGTTCGGCAAATCTTTATACCGCCGAAAAGCAGGAATCGCAGGAGATCTGCTTTGTGCCGGACGGCAAATATGCCGAGTTCATCGACCGTTATCTCGAACACGAAAACCGCAGCAATGAACTGCCTGAAGGCGGCCAAATCGTGAACACCCGCGGCGAGGCGCTTGGCGAACATTCCGGCATTCACCGATACACGATCGGCCAGCGTCGCGGTCTAGGTATTGCGCACGAAAAACCGCTGTACGTCGTCCAGATCGAACGCGCAAAAAATCAGATAATCGTGGGCGAGGCCGATGAGCTTGAGTCCGTCGAGTTTGTCGCAAAGGGCGTCAACTGGGTGGCGTTCGACGAGCCTTCCGAACCCGTCCGGGCCGAGGTAAAGGTGCGTTATCGCCATGACCCGGCACCCGCAACGATCTACGCGTTGCCCGATAATCGTTCGCGAATAGTTTTTGACGAGCCACAACGAGCGATAACCCCTGGTCAGGCGACGATATTCTATAGCGGCGATGAGGTTGTCGGCGGCGGGTGGATTGTAAAGAATAGCTGACAGCTAACAGCCGATAGCTGTCAGCTGGAATTCTTCTCTCATTTCTTCGCGATGACCAAATCGGAGCTCCGCAAAATTTATCTCGACAAACAGATCTCGCTCACAGCCGAAGAGCGCGAAGCAAAAAGCCACGCGATAGCCGACCTTTTCTTTCAGGAAACCGACCTTACAAACACGCGTTTTCTGCACTGCTTTATCGCGATCCAAAAATTTAATGAGATCGACACGTCGATCATTTTCGAGCGATTGTGGGTCGAATATCAGCATGTCACGACGGTCGTACCGCGTGTGGTTATTGCAACCGGCGACATGGAAAATCTTGTGTTCGGCCCCGAAACCGAAACGGTTCAAAACGCATGGGACATCCACGAACCGACGCATAACGACTACGTTTTGACGCGCGAGCTGGATATTGTCTTGGTTCCCGGACTTGCATTTGACCGCGACGGCCATCGCGTGGGTTACGGCAAAGGATTTTACGACAGGTTTTTAGCTAAATGCAGGCCCGATTGTCTTAAGGTCGGTCTGAGCTATTTTGCTCCGGTTGATAAGATCTCGGACGCGTGGGACGGTGATATTCGGGTGGATCAATTGATCACGTCAGAAGGCGCATTACGATAAATAGAAACTAAAATAGGGAGACACGAAGAAAACTCTCCGGTCCCCGCGTCTCTCCATCACTGTGTCGCTATTTCGCTTTAATAGCGTCGCGAATTTCGGTCAGCAGCACTACCTCATCGCTCGGCGGGGCAGCAGCCTCCAATCCTTTAAATAATTTCACCGCATAACGTGCAAGCAAGAACATTACGAAGGCGACGATCAAAAATGTAATGATGTCGTTGATAAACTGGCCGTACATTACCAGCGGTTTGCCGCCCTTGATCGCGGCCTGTATCTGGTCCGGCGTGGCGTTTGCCGGAACAGTATGGCTCAGATCGTAAAACTGAGATTTAAAATCGATCCCGCCCGTAACCAAGCCGACGAACGGCATTATGATTCCGTCAACAAAGGTTTTAACGATCGCGCCGAATGCGGCGCCGATCACAACTGCGATTGCCAGATCAAGAACGTTACCGCGCGCGATAAACGCTTTAAAATCACTCCACATAGTTTGTCCCCCTATTGTTTAGCTTTGTTTAAGAAAGAAAGTAACGCGATAACAGAAATAATATGCCTACGCTACGCTTAATACAAGAAAAAAATAAGCTTACGCGAAAATAAAAAAGACGGGCGAACCCGTCCATTATTCAAAACTGATTGATGTCGGTCTTACAATGAAACCGCTTCTGCCGCTTCCTCTTCTTCCTCTTCGGTTGCGGCTTCCGTCTCGTCGTCATCTTCGTCGGACGCGGCACTGGCCGTGCTCGATGAGCTGTACGACGAATAGCTTGAGGAAGAAGTCGGATACTGCGACTGCGATTTCGCCTCGGCGGCCTGTTTCTCCTGGGCCTCGCGCGCCTTCAGCATGCTGATGCCGCCTTCGATGACCGCTCCTTCTTCAATAACGATTTTCGGCGTCTGGATGTTGCCTACGACCTTGGCAGTGCGGCCAAGATGTATTTTCTCGGTAGCCAAAATGTCTCCGTTTACAGTCCCATTGATCGTGGCTGACGCCACCGCGACGTTCGCGTCCACCTGGCCGGTCGTTCCAACGAGCAGAGTTCCCGAATCCGAAGTGATGGTTCCCTGCAGGTGTCCGTCGACACGCAGCATCATCTGAAAGTTGGTATCGCCTGTCAGGCTCGTCCCGTGGCCGACGAAGCCGCTCAGCCGCCCGTCCTTGATGTCGCGGGCCATATTTTCACTGTCTGTCACAACTCTTTGCGATGCGGTTTGCGCCTCGCCTCCATATTGATAAAGATTTTCCGCAGGATTTTGGATCCCGCCCTGATAATTTGACGCGTTAGTGTTCGAGTCGTCCACCCTGGAGTTTCTACCCATTCTGATCATATGTTTCGCAAACCTCGCTTTATTTTTTTTATTGCAAATTCGGAGACACTAAGGAGGGTATAATCAACCCCTGCTGAGAGCCAAATCAAAAAGCCTTGGTGAGTTTTTTATTCGGGATGTTTAGTGTCGAAATTTCAACAACATTTATGATAGATGAGTTGCCCCACGATGTAAAGCCCTTTTTTAGGTTGTGTATTTGCCGCTCGCGTGTCAAAATTCTACATTTTGGAGGCAGTCAGGAAAGTTGTTTGTAGAAAGTAAGACCAAAACCAGGTTGCTCAAAAAAATGGGCAAGGCTATCGCTGACTTCGGAATGCTCCGGGACGGCGACAAAGTGATGGTGTGTCTGTCAGGCGGCAAGGACAGTTACACCATGCTCGATCTGCTGCTCGACATTCGCCGTCGCGCACCCGTAAATTTTGAAATACTTGCGGTTAACCTCGATCAAAAGCAGCCCGATTTTCCCGAAGAGGTGTTGCCCGATTACCTCGAAAGCGTTGGTGTGAACTACCGCATTGTCGAAGAGGATACATACTCCGTCGTAAAAGCGCACATCCCCGAAGGCAAGACTTTTTGCTCGCTTTGTTCGCGGCTTCGGCGCGGCATTTTGTATTCGACCGCCATCGAGGAGGGCTGCACAAAGGTCGCACTCGGCCATCACGCCGACGATATTATTGCGACATTTCTGTTAAATCTTTTTTACGTCGGCCAGCTAAAGGCGATGCCGCCGATCCTTCGCTCGGATGCCGGGACCAACACGGTGATCCGCCCGCTTGCCTATTGCCAGGAAAAGGATATCGCCGCCTACGCCGAAGAAAAAAAGTTCCCGATCATCCCGTGCAATCTGTGCGGGTCTCAGCCGAACCTCAAACGAGCCCGCGTCAAACGGCTTGTTAACGAGCTTGAAAAGGAAATTCCGTTCGTACGCAGCTCGATAATGACGGCGCTGTCGAACGTGACCGGTTCGCATTTGCTAGACACGGACCTCTACGATTTTCGCAACTTCGAGCCCGTTATTAAAAAGATCCCGGCCGGTCACGGCAGTGTCGAAAAAGAGCTCGACGAGATCTTCGATCACAGCGAACCTGCTTTCGTGCCTAACCTGATAAAAGTGGCAGGACTGGGAATGGAACGTGAATGAATAAGGATTTTAGGCGTTTTGTTTGATCCGTGAGCACGCTGATCGTTGCATTCCTCTCCTTTCCGGACCTGCGATATCCCGTTATTTTCCGGGAGGATCACAATGCGAAAAGTAACATTTGGCGGGGCGATCAGTTTCGATAATTTTATCGCCCGGCGCGACGGCTCGTTCGATTGGATCATGCATAGCGATGACGCTGGTGAGCTAATGAAGGAGTATTGGCAGAAAATCGATACGATGGTGATGGGTCGTAAGACTTACGATATTGCGATGCAGTACGCTCCAAAGAAAAAGAAAGCAAAAAATCCTTACGGCAACTTAAGAACCTTTGTTTTCTCTCGCACGCTCGAACCCGGCACACGCGATGAGGTCACGTTTGTCTCAACCGATCCCGGCCAATTTGTCCGCAAGTTAAAAAAGGAAAAAGGCAAGGAGATATGCGTGATGGGCGGCGGCGATCTTGCAAAAAACCTTTTCGAAGCCGGCGTCATCGATGAAATAGGCTTCAACATTCATCCCGTTCTGCTTGGTTCAGGCATTCCGCTTTTCCACGAAATGAAACGCCAGATCGATCTCGAACTCGTTGAATGCCGTCCGCTCAAAAACGGTTGCGTTTATGTGCTCTATCGCGTGAAAAATTAGCAAAATGCACAACAGGCCGTCGGCGTGTTGCGACTAACCGTTAGTCTGTCGTACCTTTTATTCATGCCTGACTCGCGAAAACGTCTCCCTGCCGGTTTCGATACCTTGACCAAAAACATCGTCGCCCAAGCCGACACCGTCGAGGGCTTTCTTTACCCGCACGAAGTAAAATTTCTCGCGCTGCTTGCCGCCTGCCCGACCGCGCAAGGCAGCATTCTTGAAATAGGTTCGTTCAAGGGAAAATCTACCGTTGTGTTGGCAAAGGCGGCAGGGCTTGCAGATAATGCGGTCGTCAACGCCGTCGATCCGATGACCGCACCGTCCGAAACCGACCCTGATCTGAAGGGCGAGAAAAGTTCACTCAATGACTTTGAGCGCAACATAGATGCGCACGGCGTCGCCGCCCGCGTACGGCTTCACCAGATGTATTCGTCGGAGCTTGCAAAAACATGGAACGAACCGCTCCGGCTTTTGTGGATCGACGGCGACCACACCTATAAAGGAACTCGTATCGATTTCGAAGGCTTTGCTCCGCACCTTGTCGATAAAGCGATCGTCGCGTTTCACGACGTGCTGCACGATTTCGACGGCGGCATCCGCGTTTTTGCCGAATGCGTCACGCTCTCGCCAAATTTCGGTGCGTCCGGTTTTTGCGGTTCGATCGCGTGGGCGCAATATCGTGCAAACGCCGCCGATGCGCTCAAATATCGAAAGCAAAAACGCGCGCTGTATAAAAAGCTAAGCCGCCTGATACCGTACCGCGCACTTCCCGAAAAACTGAGCGGATTTCGCAAGCAAAAATACCAGCTTTTCAAATCGCTGATACCGCATGGCCCGCTCGCTCCGCAAACGTGGCTCGAAACCGTCGACTAAGAACGATGCCCGAAACCGACCTGCACATCACAGCCGAGATCAAGCTTTATTACGATCTGCACGTGCCCGAAAATTTGGCGGCTCCCGCACCCCTGCTCATCGCCATTCACGGTTACGGAGCGCACAAACGCTACATGATGCGTCAGGCACAAATGATCGCGCCCGATGGCTTTGTTATTGCTTCATTGCAGGCTCCGCATCAGCATTTCAGCAAGCTCGCCGAAGGCTATCGCATCGGTTTCGGCTGGCTGACCGATCACAAACCAGAAGAATACATCGCGCTGCATCATAACTTCGTCAACGAGGTGATCGAACGTCTTTCAACCAAAAAGCTGATCGACCGGAGCCGCATTTTCATCTTCGGATTTTCACAAGCGGTTGCGCTCAATTTTCGTTTTGCGTTTACCCATCCGGAGGTTTTGCGGGGCGTGATCGCGGTATGCGGCGGCATTCCCGGTGATCTCGAAACCAACCTGTCATACAAACCGTTTTCGGCCGAAACGTTCTATCTGTACGGCGACGACGACGAATTTTATACAGAGGAAAAGTTTAAGGCGTTCGACAGAAAGCTTGCAGACAAATTGCCCAATTACCGCTCTAAACAGTATCGGGGAAAACACGAAATAACCGACGAGATGCGTTCTGATATTAAGAATTTTTTGGAGAAATTTAGAGCGGGGGACTCGTCCTACTGATTTATCTTGATACGCCGCACTTCAACATTTCCCTGCAGCGCCAGCGGCATCTCAAGCTGCGGAGATTCCTGACCCGTTTCCAGGTTTGAGCGCAGCACTCGCAGATCTTCAAGCTTTAAACCTTCGAACAGCGATTTCGGCCCGTACAAAACGACCGTTGCTTTTTTGCCCTGTGCACCGACGACCGGTACGGCAAACACGCGCTCGATGCGTTTTTCGCCAATCCTGAACGCAACGTCGGCAACCGTATCGAGCACCGTCGCCTTTGAGTTCGAAACGCCGATCGGTATCTGCCTAGCGACAAAATCGGAATCGTGAGTGGAAAGATCGATCTTGTCCGTTGAAACAAAATCGAGCGATTTTATAAAGCTGGCCGGCCCGCGCACACGCACGCGTGCCGGCGTCACGATCTCGTTGTAGATCTCAAATCCCTCGGGAGGCTCTCCCTCGGTCTGGGCCTTGACCGGGATCTCCTTTTCCTCGACAGCCTCGATCTTTACGGCTATTCGGCTCGGCTGTATTTCCTCAAGCTTGATGCCGGTCGGCAGCGTAAGCGGTGAGACGCTGTCCGGCGTCAGTTGTATAACGCGGTCGCCGGGCTGCACGTCTGACAGGTCGATCGACACAATGAGATCGTTCTTATTCACCTGTGCCATTCGGCGTTTGTCGCCGGTCAGGACTATATCCACCTCTTGCAGCGGCGAATTCGTGATCTCTGTGTTGTTCGAAACGCGCAATGTCAGCGGCACTCCGCTGAACCGTGTCGTCGTCGGCGTGCTCAAACCCGTCACGCCAAGCCACAGCCCAAGCGTGATGACAAGCGCGATAAGCTTCATCGCCCAATCTTCCAAAAATATCTTTCGGACGATCTGCTTCAGAAAAAACTTTCGCGACTCGCCGCGGTAAAATTGTTCTCCGCCAAAAAACACTATACTTATTGCAGAAGCCCGCGCGTAAGCAAGGGCGAAACAAACACCTGACTAACTATCAACAATTTTCACCCGACCGTGTCCGCCTCTTTCATCGCCTTTGCGGCATCGCTTTGCCGTTCGACCAGCGGTATCTCCATCGCTTCGAGCAGCAGCCGTCGAAGCGTCGTCGTATCGACATTTCTGATCAACCGTCCGCCTTCGACAAACGTTATCAAGCCGGTCTCCTCAGATGCAACAAGCGAGATCGCATCGCTTCCTTCAGTGATGCCGATCGCTGCCCGGTGCCGCGTGCCCATCTCGCGCGAGATGCTCGGGTTTTTTGTCAGCGGCAAAAAGACCGACGCTGCCGCAAGCCTCTCGTGCTGGACGATAACCGCTCCGTCGTGCAGCGGCGTCGCCGGGTTAAATATCGTCACCAGCAGGTCATAGCTGAGCTTTGCGTCAAGTTGAACGCCCGCGTCGATGAAATTTCGCAAGCCGACGTTTCGCTCTATCACGATCAACGCGCCCGTTTTTTCCGAAGCCAGCGTCGTCAGCGCCAGCACTATCTCGTCGTAAACCGTTCCGCCGAACTGTCCTCGCTGCCGTTTCAAAATGGGAAACCGCAGCCGGTTTGCAAAATAGATAAGCGCCTGTCTGATCTCAGACTGAAACAGGACGATGATGGCGACGCCGATGTACAGCACCGCCGAACGCAGCACAAATTCGAGCGTCGCAAGGTCCTGCGCAACCGCCAGCCAGTAAAGCAAACCGAGTATGACCATGCCAACGACAGTCGGCACCGCCCGCGTACCGCGCAGCAGCTTTAGCACCACATACACAATGACAAACACCAGCGCAATGTCGAGGACATTTCGCAGCGTGTTCATCGTTATATAGTCGGTCAACGTCATACGAACTAAGATCACATTGCCTGGCTTTTGGTCTTTAAAAGACAGGTTTCAGTCGGCTATGGACGCCAAAACCAAAACCCAGGACCGAAACTGCTTCGCAGTTTTCAGAATATCACACCTATCCCCGCCGTTTGTGATGGCTTGTGACAAACCCGACAAGGTTTCCCCGCGGATCGACAACGCCAACGGCACCGACGCCGTTCGTGTGCATCAGGTCGCGAGCGTCGTTTAGCGGTGTATGCATTTCGACAAAATAGTCATGTGTAACGGGCCGCATCACTTCGTGAATCTTTGTCGTATTCCACACGTCCCGATCAAGGCTTTTCAAATCCTCAAGCATCAAAATGCCGTATAGCTGTTTGTCCTTCGACACGGGAAAGACCGTCGAGCGGTGTGTCGGTAATATATGATCGACAAAATACAGAACATTTGCCTCAGGTTCGACCGCCACGGGCAGGCGCATTACCTGTTCGACGCGCACATGCCCGCTTGCGTTTACTTCTTTAATGATCGCTTTTGCCGAATCGTACAAAAACAGCCCGACCAATATCGTCCAAAACCCTGTAAAAAAATCAGCACCCGTCAGTGCGAATATCAGCCCGAACCCGATCATCACGGCGGCGATCACCTGACCGGCTCGTCCCGTCAGGACGGTCGCTTCGTCAAGGTCCTTGCCGTTTTTCCAAAGATACGCCCGGAGTACGCGTCCGCCGTCGAGCGGATAACCCGGGAACAGGTTGAACACAGCGATAAGAAAATTTCCGACCGCAAGCGTTAGCAGCAGGAGTGCCAGGACGTTGACCTCCGCGGCATTTGCAAACGCCATCAGCACGACGAAGACCAGTGCCAGCAAAAAGCTCGCAACAGGACCCGCAACGGCAATGCGAAACTCCGCACGCGGCGTGTCCGGTTCGTGTTTCAGCCGTGCAAGCCCGCCGAACGGATGCAGCATTATCTCGCGGACCTCGACGCCTTCGATGCGTGCCGCAAATGCATGTGCCAGCTCGTGAAAAAGTATCGAGGCAAAGAACACCAGCGTCGTCATCAGGCCGAGAATGAAGCTCACAACGACATTATCGACATACGGATTTATGCTGCCCGCCGTCACAAGCGTCATCAAAAGGATGACAAAAAACCAGCGATAATCCGCCCGCACAGGCATCCCCTTAACCCGCGTAAGCAATATCTTTCGCTTAAAAACTTCGAGCAAACGCATAAACCCAAAATCGAAAAACGGCGCTCACAGATTATCACAAACCCTGCTCCGCGTGAGGCTGCGAATCCGCTTCTTAATTATCCAATTATCAATTATTAATTAACTAATTAAACAGCAGAAAAACAACATCCGGTTTTCAATTTTTAGCAACTTTGTCATGAACGCGCGGTTTTTATGAAACCGCATGCGTTTGATAATTTCTACAGCTTCTATGATTTTTAAGTTGCAAGATTTTTAAGCGACGTCTGAAAAACAATAATGCGCGCCAAGGGAATGGACTTTGTTCAAGCCAATGAACAAAGTCCTAAAATCCGCTTCTTATTTTTGCTATTATTCTCGGAGAAAACTCGAGACCGAAAGCAAGATCTTGCGAGAATCTGCGTCCGGAACGCAAGAACGAAATGGTTTTAAACCTCGAACGGGACCTCGGCATTTTGAAGCGCGCTCAACTCGTTTCGGGAAACTTTTTCGAGCAGTTTCGGGTTATCGAACATCTTTGCGAGGCCGTTGACGGTCGCGTAACGCGGTTCATCTGCAACAGTTACAGCCAGATTGATGTAGGAGCGCATGTACTGGTCGATACCGTCGAGCAATGCCCCGCCGCCCGTCAGGATCACTCCGCGATCGTAAATATCGGCGGCGACCTCAGGCCGAAGCTCGGTCAGAGTGTCTTTGACCGTTTGGGCTATTCGCCTAACTATATCTTCTACAATAGGATAGACTTCACCGACGGTGATCTCGACGGCTCCGGGGCTGCCGGTCTGAACGTCACGGCCTCGGACCTCAGTCGATTTTGAGATATCTTCGGGCAGATAAGTCGTTGCAAACGTTGTCTTTAGCATCTCGGTCGTTTCTTCGCCGACCTGCAAACCGCGATGCCGCCGCAGATGTGTCGCAAGCACGGCATTTATCTCGTTGCTGCCGAACCGCTCGGATGCCGAATGCACAATGCCGCCCTTCGCAATTATTGCAATATTTGTAGTTCCGGCCCCGATGTCAACGACGGCCGACGCGCGTTTGTCGTTCGGCAAAACACCTGCTCCGAACGCCGCCGCAAGGCCTTCTTCCATCATATAAACTTTGCCGATATGTGCTTCTTCTGCAGCATTTAGCAGTGCCCGCTGCTCGACGTGCGTAACATCGGAAACCATGCTCATAACAGCCTGGATCGATATATTCGAACCGCCTGTTTTCGCCTTTTTTACGAAATGCGCAAGCATTTTCTTGGTGCGTTCGAAATCGGCAACGACACCGCCGATCATCGGCGCTTTAACGACAATATCGCGGCCTTCGCGGCCCGTCATATCGGCCGCTTCCTGCCCAAAAGCAACAATTTCCTCGGTGTTTTCGTTGATCGCGACCAGTGAGGGTTCGTCCAAAACAACACCGCGTCCTTTGACCGCAATTATCGTG
>DATJGV010000134.1:0-9187 GCA_035494575.1 Pyrinomonadaceae bacterium
AAATCTTATGTTGATAGTAATGAAATCAGATGCGACGCAGGCCGATGTTGACCGCGTCGTACGTGTTATCGAGACGCTCGGTTTTCGCGGACATGCGATGCCCGGCGAAAACCGCACGGCAATAGGAGTGACCGGCAACAAAACTGCGGTCGATCCGGCGCATTTTGAAAATCTGCCCGGCGTCGCCGAAGCCATTCGCGTCACTCAGCCGTATAAGCTTATCTCGAAAGATCTGCGTCCCGAAAAATCCGTGGTAAAAGTCGGTAATGCATCGATCGGCGGTGATGAACTCGCGATGATCGCCGGCCCTTGTGCGCTTGAGAATCCTAAACAGGTTTTTACGGTTGCCGAGGCGGTTGCAGCAAGCGGAGCAAAATTTTTCCGCGGCGGAGCGTTCAAGCCCAGGACTTCGCCGTACGCGTTTCAGGGTTTGGGTGAAGAAGGGCTAAAGCTTTTGGCCGAAGTTCGCGATCAATTTGGTCTGAACATTGTCACCGAGGCGATGGACGAACGAGGCATCGACATGGTCGTGAAATACGGCGACTGCATACAGATCGGGGCCCGAAATATGCAGAATTTTTCCCTGCTAAAATATGCCGGGCAAACGCGCACTCCGGTTCTTCTGAAACGCGGCCTTTCGGCGACTTTGGATGAGTTCCTGCTCGCGGCCGAGTACATAATGGCCGAGGGAAACTACGATGTTATCCTGTGCGAACGCGGCATCCGCACCTTTGCGACTCATGCAAGAAACACGATGGACCTCTCCGTCGTTCCGGCGGTCAATCGCATCACGCATTTGCCAATAATCGTAGATCCTTCACACGGCACGGGACATAATTATATGGTCAATCCACTGGCTCGAGCAGGAGTCGCCGTCGGCGCCGACGGCCTGATCATCGAGGTCCATCCGTGCCCCGAAGAAGCAATGTGCGACGGAGCCCAGGCTCTCACGCCGGTACAATATCAGGAACTGGTGGAACAGGTGGCGAAAATACGTGAGGTTGTTACGAATGTTCAACAGCTCGTTTTTGCATAGCAAATAGAGCTAAACGAGTTTATTGCGAATCCATTCGGCAAGCTCTTCCTCACTCAAAGCTCCTTGAGCGAGTTTTAGAAATGTGGTGTATTTCTCATCCTGGCTTGCCGACATATCGGCCCCGTTTATTTTTAGGAAAGTACGTGCCACGACCAAGGCGGTACGTTTGTTGCCATCCATAAAAGGGTGGCTTTTTGCGATTCCAAAAGCATAAGCCGCAGCCAATGCCGCCAAGTCACGATTATCACTCTGATCGTATAGATTTTCGGGACGAGCTAAAGCCGACAACAAAAGACCTTGGTCGCGCACGCCATCGCTACCGCCATGCTCTGCTATTTGGCGGCCATGAATCGCAATCACGGCGTCTCTCAAAACCCAGGTTATTTCGCTGTTCATTCGGCAAGTTTTCGTAAGGCATCCCTGTCTTCCCTCATCACCTGTTCAGCCGCATCCATTTGACGGGCCATTTCCGGATCGTAGGCTGTAAGCTCCACGCCCTTTGGTGTTTCGATAACAAAGAGCGAGTCACCTTTTGAGACACGCAGCCTTTCCAGGATATCTTTTGGTAAAACGACACCAGTGGAATTTCCGATAGTTGTAACTTTAAGCGTTGTTGTCATAAGCAGTACCCCGATCTCTATTATAACATTTGTTATAATAGTAATTCAAGCAAATAAAAATCCGCCGCCATTCCCGGAACGGCTGCGGACTTCGTTGTTCGCCGAGCGCCTTTTGCCTATTTTGCCCAGCGAAATCTCATTAATCCGTAAAACTGAACGTAGCAGCTAACCATTGCCGTTACGATGAGCATCGTCATCGGCAGAAAACGAAACGTTTCCGGCAGAACAATTCCCAGTGCCTGCTTAAAAGCGAGCCCGATCGAAACCGCGAATGCCGCAATTATCATCCGGCCAAGAACCCAGCCGCGAAACTCAGGTTTACTTCCAGAGGACGGCAAAAAGTATGGCGCGACGAGCAGAACACCAAGCGTTAGCGCTGAAAGCATGCCGTCAACTGTGAATCCTGCAAATGACTGGCCAAGATCCATCGCCAAAAAGAAGAGAACAAAGGTCGTATCGACCGCAAAACTCCTGCTCTCGGAATACTCCGCGTCTGTCATATGTTTTGCTTCCATAAATTAAGAGTACAAAAGTCCTAATCCGCCAGACAATTCAAAAAAATCCTTATTGCCGCGTTCTTGGTTTTATTTCTTGCCCGGTTTGCTGAACTGCTTGTACGCAACACGGAAAAGTTCGGAGAGAGCCGCCGCCGTTTCTGGAGTGAGATTTTTATCCGCACGCAAATGGGCCTGGACGATCTCCGGCGTTGCCTCGTGCGGGTAATAAACAACCGCCTCAACGTCATCGGCTGACGATGTTTTCATCACGCGGTCAACCGGCATATCCAGCCAGCCGGAAAGCCGTGCAATATTGTCTGCATCCGGTTTGCCCGTTCCATTCTCGATGCGCGACAGCGTCGACGCCGAAACGCCCGTTTTGTCAGCAACGTCACGCAAGCTAAGCTTTAACTCTTCGCGGCGTCGTTTGATCGCCTGTCCGAGTTCCTGGGTGTTGATAAGACTTTCGTTTTTGAATGCCATATTTTCTTTTCTGCCTCCACAGATTTTAAGTGCCAAGTATGGACACCTCATTTCATAGATAAAACATAACATAACAAAATTTTAAATGCAACACCTCGTTTCACCCTTGCAACATAAAAATTTGTCTGATACAATGTTTCATAGATGCAACGTCGATAGTTCGCCAAACGGGTAGGTGCATCGTGAAAAACATTTTTCAGATATCAAGGAGTAACAATGGCGGAAATAGTAATTGAAAAATTAAGGGAGAAACGTGAGAAGCGTGCCAGGTCGATCGCCGCAATGGGTCTGGTCGATCGCGATGGCGGGCAGTTTCGTGTAACAACGCCCAGCCTTCGCGGCCATCAGACGAGCTATGTCGTCGATCGCGATAAAAACGGTGCGATCCGGTGCGAATGTACGGAATTTGACGAAACACGGAAAGCTGACGCCAGTTTTCGGTGCGAGCATATTCTGGCGGTTAAATACGCGATCGAGGCTAAGAACACCGAACCATCCGCACGCAAAACACGATCCACGGAAATTAATAACGAAAATTCAACAAACACTGAGTCGCGTCCGTCCATACGCGGCGAACAGGAGAAGGTTCAGGCCGTAAATGACACATCGATTAAAGGACAGGTCGAAACAAAAGCGTCGGGCTTGGGCAATCTCGAAACAACACAAGGAGACAAAAAAATGAAACGCACAAACGCAAATGAAAATCAGTTAGTCGATATCCAGGAAGCGGAACAGCCGCAAAGCAACGTCCTTAATTTTTCAACGACGCTTCGCGAGCTTCGCAAAAATGTCGATCCGCACCTCGTTCGCCAGCGTGAAGGCTGGCGCGACCGAAACGGCAACGTTCAAATGGTCGATTATGTCGAATGGCACACGGTTGCAGATATCCTCGACGAGACCGCTCCGAATTGGAGCCATGCGGTCAAAGACATCCGCGAGATCGGCAATATTATCACGGTCACGGTCGCTATAACGATCGACGGCATTACGCGCGAAGGCATCGGAACGGGCGCTGCTCAGAGTGAGCTGGGAATTAAAAAGGCCGAACACGACGCTCTTAAGCGTGCAGCCGTGAAATTCGGTATAGCCCGCGAACTCTACAAAAAGGAATCCGACGCCATTGAACGCGAAGGTGCGGTTGTGCACGAAGCTGACGGCGAATTTCCGACAAATCCTGTCGCGCGTAATCTGAACGATCTCGTCACCGCTAAACAGCTCGGCATGATCCGGGCGATCGCTCGTGAGATCGGCGTCGATCCGGACGAAGAATGCAATGAAGTCATGAACTGCAAGACAGACGAGCTCTCGAAAAGAGCGGCGTCTTCGCTGATCCAGCATTTGCAGGATCTGCAGCGGAATAAGGAAGATCAATCACCCGTTCCTTTTCGTCGTGCGGGCTAACTTGCTTTGACCGGGCAGGTTCCACATTTTCGTGGAACACCGTGAGGACAGAGTGGGACAAACTTTTGACCTACTCAATTATTCGGATTGCCTCACCAAAAGATGTTTTGAGTTGTGATTTGACCCGTCCTGTCTTCTGACCGAAGCCGGACCACCTCACCACAACTCAAAACCCCTCGTGCAACCAAAGCGGTTTTTGAAACGTAGTAGTATGAAAGTCTGCTTATCGAAAATCGCTTTGGTTGACCAAACAACCTGCAGTTTGTGTTGTTTTCACCGATGAAATTGGGCTGAACGACAATAAATGCTGTTTTCCACTCAGCTCGTTATTACTTCCACGCAATAAAGGACCGATTCAGGAGAAAATAAATATGGCAGAAGAAACAGGAGCATCGCAGCAAACGGCGATGCCGGCGCATGGCGAATTTTGCTGGACTGAGATCCAAAGCAATCAGGCGGCGAAATGCAAGGAATTTTATAAGGACATATTCGGCTGGCAGTTTAAGGAAGGTAGTGACTCGACGATTCCGGACGTCGATTATATGGAATTTTCGACGGGTGGCGGATACCCCGTCGGCGGCCTTGTCGATATGAAACCGGAATGGTTCGGCGGGACGCTTCCGCCGCCGCATTATGTGATCTACGTCGCGGTTGACGACGTTGACGCAAACGCGGAAAAAGCAAAAGAACTTGGCGGAACGATTCTTTCGCCGCCGATGGACATACCGAATGTCGGAAGGTTTTGCATCATTCAGGATCCGACCGGTGCATCCATCGCAACCTTTACAATGAAGACAGGAGGTGCAAATGGCTGAATTTACAATACCGAAACACGGCGAGATTTGCTGGCGCGAACTCGCAACATCCGATCTTGAGGCAGCAAAAAAGTTTTACTCCAACCTTTTCGGCTGGACACTTGAACAGAGCAAGATCACGCCTATGCCGTACAACGAAATTCATCTTGGCGAAAAGTCGACAGGCGGCATGATGCAGATCGACGAAAATTGGGGCGATCCGCCTCCGCCGTCATTCTGGCAAAGTTATATTGCCGTCGATAACACCGACGAGACAGTCAAGAAGATCGAGGAGAAAGGCGGTAGTGTCCGCGTCCCTCCGTTCGACGCCCCGGGTGTTGGGCGAATGGCTATGGTGGCCGACCCGGCGGGCGCGGGGTTTGCGATCATTCAATTTGTTCAGGCTGCGTAACGAATGAACTGAACCACGAAAAACACAACGGGCACGAATAATGGGTATTATTCGTGCCCGTTGTGTTATTTCGTGGCTTTTCCTCTTATTTCGAACGATTTCCCGTAAAAGCAAGAGGCTCGGGTACGATGGGCGCCGACAGCGTACCTGATATCGAATCGCCATTGACAGTTCCGCTGATCAAAAACTCGACTGTCTCCCCCTGGATCTCGGTACGTGCGGCAGCGGACAGTTTGTTTCCATTCACTTTTCCGTCTGATATCTCGCCGGTTCCAAGCATCGTCTCCAGACTGCCGTTTGCAATGTTGCCTGTTTGTACAAGCGTTAAAGAGACCGGGATCTGTTGTCCCTGAAAGTCTATGGAAAGGCTCCAGCCGCCCGAAACATCGGCAGGTTCTGCTTCGTTCTCGACAGCATAAATGCCTGGGTCAAGCCGGTTGTTATTGGTATCGAAAATTTCGGTCTTTTCTGAATATGATTCCGCCTGCGGCAGGATCTCCGAGGCATCGCCCACAATAACAACAGCCATCTTTTCAGGCTGCACATATTTTTCGCCAACCCGCTTTACATCGTCAGCTGTGATTGCCCGAACGTTGTCGCGATATGTCTGCAAATAATCTTCGGGTAGGCCGTGGAGATACTGCGAAACTATAAGATTTGTCAGCCCTTCCTGCGTTTCGGCGCGAATCGGGAAAACGCCGACAAGGAAATTCTTGGCGTCGGTCAGCTCCTCTTCGGAAACGGATTCGTTGCGAATTCGGTTCAACTCGTAGAAGAACTCTTTGAGCGAATCGCCGGTAACCGCTGTTCGCACTTCGGCCGTAGCCTCAAAATCGCCGCCAAACCGTTTTGCGTCAAACCTCGTGTACGCCCCGTACGTGTAGCCCTTCTCCTCGCGAAGATTCATAAACATACGCGACGAAGCTCCTGCTCCCAATACTTGATTCATTACCAGGAAAGGAAAATAGTCCGGATTTTTGCGGTCCATTGCAAAATTTGCCAGGACGATGTTCGACTGTGCCGAGCCCGGCCTGTCCACTATCGTAAGTATGCGTTCAGAGGCGGTCGGAAATTTCGGAAAGTCCGTTTCAACAACCTCACCCGGCTGCCAGCGCCTGAAACGGCTCTCCACATCGGAAACTGCCTCTTCGAGGTCGACATCACCGACAATTATCAAAATTGCATTGTTCGGCAGGTACGTTCGCGAGTGAAATTCAACCAACGCCTGACGCGTTAGTTTTTCAACATCTTCCGGCGATGGCGAAGTTTTGGCATACGGATGATCGCCGTAAAGAATTCGCGCAGTCTGTTCATTTGCCAAAAATCCAGGCTGCGAACGTTGAAACTTGAGGTGCTCGATGGCGTTTCTCTTGTAAAGATCGAGTTCGTCTTCTGGAAAGCTCGGCAGCAATACGATCTCAGCGATCAGATCAAGAAGTTCCGAATTGTAAAGCGAAAGCGACGACGCGGCGACCATTGTAAAATCATCGGACGAACTTGCAGAAATGCTTGCGCCGAGCCGTTCGATCTTTTCCGCGAGTTTCCTGCTTGAAAAGTTGCGTGTTCCCTCGCTCAGCATCGCCGCAGTCGCCGAACCGATGCCCTGAAATTCGGCAGGTTCGTTTGCGTCGCCCGTAAAAAACGCGAGACGATAACTAACGAGCGGCAATCGCCGGTCCTCAAAAACGACGATGCGCAAGCCGTTCGCGAGCGTTGCCGTAAATGGTGATGGTGTATTGAACGCGATCGGTGCGAGAGGTTCGGGTGCAGTTTTGTGAATTGCTTGTGTCATAAAAAAGATCTCATGGCGGCCGATACAAAATTGGCAGCCTTATCAAAAACAGCCGCCAACGCGGCGGCGTTCCATTATCCCTTTCCGGCCGGGACCACATCGAGCAGCGAACGGTTATCGGTATTCAAATATTCGCGAACAGCATCCCGTATTTGATCGGGCGTCACGCTCAGCAGCTCTTCAAGTTCACTGTTTATCAACCGTGGATCGCCGTCGTACAAGGTATATTCGGCGATGTGCTGTGCCCGCGTCATCGAGGACTGTCGCATCCTGACGGTGTCGTTTATGAGCTGATTGTGCATCTTCTGCATCTCGTCAGCGGTCGGGCCATTTTCGGAAATATCGCGTATTTCCGACATTATCGCCGCACGGATCTTGCTCAGGTCCATTTCCGGTTTCGGTATCGCTCCGACAAAAATGCTCGACGGGCCGCGCCGCTCGTCGGTAAAGCCGAACAGTTGAATTACCGATTCGTCGCCCTTAACAAGCTTTTGATAAAGCCGCGAACTGTCTCCGTCGTAAAGCGTCTTGCCGGCCAGATACAGCGCGTTAAATTTCGGCGTACGCCGCGGCGGAATTTTCCACCCGATCAAAAAAGCGGGAAACGGTGCGAGTTTGTCTTCCCATTCGCGGTATGTTTCGGCGACCTCGGGGGGTTCGTTCACGTCTATCTCTTCCGGCAAAGCCTGCGTCGGTATATCGCCAAAGTAAGTGTTTACCAGCTGTTTTGCAGTTTCCGCGTCGAACGAGCCGGAGATGACAAGAACGGCATTGTTCGGTGCGTAGTAAATACGGAAAAATTCCTGTACGTCGTGGACCGTCGCACCATCGAGGTCCTCCATTGAGCCGATCGTCGAGTGCGAATTCGCAAAATTCTTGTAGATCATCTCGTTGATCAGATCGAATATTTGCCCGTACGGCTGATTGTCGTACCGCAGCCGCTTTTCCTCTTTCACAGCCTCGCGCTGGTTATCGAGGTTTTCCTGCGTCACCGCCAGTGAGCGCATCCGATCGGATTCGAGCCAGAGCGCAAGCGGCAGCTGGCTGGCCGGGAGCGTTTCAAAATAATTAGTTCGCTCGCTCGATGTTGTACCGTTCATTGTTCCGCCGGACTTCATTATGTATTGAAAATGCCCTGCTTTCGGCACATTTTCCGAACCCTGGAACATCATGTGCTCGAACAGGTGGGCGAAACCGGTACGGCCCTCGCGCTCGTTTCGCGAGCCAACGTTGAAATATACCGCGACCGCAACTACCGGTACCGCGTCGTCGCGGTTCAGAACGACGCGCAAACCATTTTCAAGCGAGTATTCCTCGATGTGCAGCGGAGCAAGTTTGAAAGCTTCTGACATATTTTTTCCAATGCCTTATAAAAACATTTTGAGCGAAAAAAAGCAAAATTAAGCCGTCCTTCGGGTCAAGTTCATATATGGGTGAGAATGAGGATAGCATGCCTTATGGTCACCTTTGATTTGAGGGACATCTTAAATTGAGTTATTCTAAAAAGTACACTCCTCAACGAGCATGGGTAAAATAATGGAAAAGACAGTATTAATAGCAGAGGATTACGCCGATGTGCGTTCGATGACGCGTATGATGGTCGAAACATGCGGATACCGTGTGGTTGAGGCACAAGACGGGTACGAGGCTCTCGAAGCAGCAAAAGAACGTCGTCCTGATATGATCCTGATGGATATTGCCATGCCGCTTATGAACGGCATTACATCTGCCGGTCTTATTCGCACGATCGCTCACTGCGAAGACGTTCCCATCATTGCACTGACCGCGTATGGCAACGATTATTTAGATCATGCCGACGAATTCGGATTCGACCAGGTGGTACAAAAACCGGTTCAGATCGACGATCTGCGCACGCTCCTTAGCAAATATCTCAGCCACGAAACCGAACACTAACGATTTGGCTCGGATTCATCAAGACGACAAACCTGCCGACTGTGTGCCTCTTTCATTTTCCAACGCGATCGTGTAAAGCGCCGATTTGACCTGAAATGGTGTGAGCTCTGGATGCTTTTCAAGCAGGAGCGCGATGATACCAACAATGTGCGGACAAGCGAAGCTGTTGCCGGTCAGGTTTCGATGGCCGTTGCCCAACCATGCGGTTCTCACGTTCACGCCGGGCGCCGTAAGCTCG
>DATJGV010000135.1:0-9674 GCA_035494575.1 Pyrinomonadaceae bacterium
TTTTAATATAACGCGGGGGATCGACACGAACGGCGACTCGCTCTTTACGGAGCGGCCGACGTTTGCCGAACTCGGCGCCCGCTGTTCCGACTTGGGCATTACCGCGTCGTACTGTGATGTCGCGGGACACGATCCGAACGCAATAATTCCGCGAAATTATGGACAGGCGCCGAGCTACTTCAGCGTAAACATGCGACTGTCGAAGAATTTCGGATTTGGCAAATCGATCGATAACGGCGCGACGTCGGGCCAGCAGGGCGGAGGTCGACGCGGAGGCGGAGGAGGCATTCCGGGAATTGGCGGCCGCGGAGGTCGCGGCGGCGGTGGAGGCGGCTTCGGCGGACGTGGCGGCTTCTTTGGCGGAAGCGACAATCGAAAGCCTTATAACCTGAACGTCGGCATCAACGTCTCGAATCTGTTCAACAATGTCAATTTCGGGAGTCCGATAGGTAACCTCGCTTCGGGCCGTTTTGGGCAATCGATCTCTACGTATGCGGGATTCGGCGGGTTCGGCGGATTTGGTGGCGGAGCCGGAACGGCAAACCGCAGGGTCGAACTGCAATTGCGGTTCAACTGGTAAACCCGGCATTTTTACCAAGAAGAGAAGGGCGAAGAACTTTTGCCCTTCTTTTTGCGTTTAATAACGCAGTACAGGCTAACCGTCGGGGTATAAATGAAAATGAAGACAATATTTTTCGTACTGCTAATGTTCTGCTTTTCGCTTGGCGTTCTCGGCCAGACCATCGCTAAAGTAAAACCGGAGGACGCCGCTGTTTCTTCATCGGCAAATGCAGCTGTCGAATTATCAAAAGCCGCTCTCGCGGCGCACGGCGGCGATAAATTGAAGGCGATAAAAACGTTGATAGTTCGCGGCACCGCCGATGTTACGATGTCTTCGTTTAATCAGGCATTTCCGGCAGGTTTTGCTATCGTGATCTCCGGCGAGCGCTATCGTCTCGATATTCAGAGCCAGTTTCAGTCATTGAAACAGGTTTACGACGGTAAGGAAACATTTTCATCGATTCCCGGTTTTTCGCTGCCGCCTGTTACGAGTCTCGGATTTCCCGTTCTTCTGCATATTGGCGATACCGGATACGTGGTCTCGGCTCTCCCGGAAACCGGAAAGAAGAAAGGCTTTCGAGTGACAACGCGTGAGGGCTTTTATACGGACTTTTTCGTTGACGAAAAGACAGGCCAGGTCAAGGGCTACGAGTCGAGCTATGATCTTAACGGGAGGACGATAACAACGTCGGTCGTTATTGATAAATACCGCATCGTGGACGGGGTTACCGTACCTGAGAAGTATTCGCAGCGGTTTGACCTCGGGCAGATGACGGCGTACGCGGATTTTAAAGCGAAGGAGATCCTGATAAATTCGCCTGTTGCGGATGACGTTTTTACTATCGGGAAGTGAAAGGTTGAAAGTCGGCAGAAATCTACGATGCTTTTTACACCATTTCACTTTTTCCGTTATGAACTTTTCCTGCGGCGAACCGGCTTGAACTCCACCAGTCGATGGTATTTCGCAAACCTTCTTCGAGGTCTACCAGCTTTTTATAACCAATCAACTCTACTGCCTTTTTGTTATCAGCCTGCGAATGCTTAACGTCGCCTTTTCGCTCCGGTTGAAAATCGGCCGAAACATCATTCCTTCCTGTAATGTTCTTTAGAACTTCGAGCAGTTGATTAAGGCTGATGCGTTCGCCGTTCGCGGCGTTCATTACTTCGCCGATGCCATTCGACGTCATGGCCGCTTTTATGTTGGCATCGACGACATTGGCGATATATGTAAAATCGCGCGACTGTTCGCCGTCGCCGTAGATCACGGGTTTTGTGTCCTTCATCAACGCGTCGATAAAGCGCGAGATCACGCCGGAATACATCGACGACGGATTTTGACGTGGTCCGAAGACATTGAAATACCTAAGCGAAATGGTTTCGAGACCGTAAACCCGGCTGAAAACGCTGCAATAATATTCACCCATCAATTTGGCTGCCGCATACGGCGAAAGCGGTTCGGGCCGCATTGTTTCAACCTTTGGAAGTGTCGGCTGATCGCCGTAGGCCGAACTCGACGCCGCATAGACAAGCCGCCGGACACCGGCATCTTTTGCCTTGACCAGCAAATTAAATGTCCCGTTCACGCAGGCCTGATGGGTTTCAGAGGGGTTTTCTACCGAGCGGGGAACACTAGGCAGAGCCGCTTGGTGAAAGACAATTTCGACACCATCAACGGCCTTTCCAACTGCAAGGTTGTCGTTGAGATCGCCCTCGATGAAATCGAAATCACCCTTGATCTCTTCCAGATTTTCGCGGAAACCGGTTATAAGGCTGTCCAGAATAACGACCTTAGCTCCCTGGCTTATAAGTTCTTCGGCAAGATTTGAACCGATGAACCCCGCACCGCCGGTGACCAGGACTTTTGAAGTTAGAGACATAAATTTAAAAAAGCGAGAAAGTGAGAACGTCCCGATGAGGTAGCACCCAGAATCGGGCCAGCTTTCCCGCCATTTTGTTTTCTTATCTGCCGACGCCGACGTAATCAAATCCAAGCTCCCGCATATCCTGCGGTTCGTAGATGTTTCGAAGGTCGGCGATCTTTGGAGCTTTAAGAAGCTGCTTGACCCTGTCCATGTCAAGTGCCCTGAACTGGTTCCATTCGGTAACGATTACCAGGGCGTCGGCATCGCGTATAGCGTCATATTCATCGGTTGCGTACTCTATCTCAGGCAGGCAATGCCTAGCCTCATCCATTGCAACCGGATCGTATGCGCGAATTTTGACTCCGCGATCCAAAAGCGATCTGATAATATCGATCGCCGGCGATTCGCGCATGTCATCAGTTTCGGGCTTGAATGCGAGGCCCAGGATCCCGATCTGCTTTCCGTCCAAACTTCCGACAAGTTTTTCGATCTTGGGGATCATTGCCTCACGCTGTCGTTCGTTGGCGTCAATTACGGCATCGACGATCCGTGTTTCGACTCCAAATTGGTCGGCGACGGTCGTCAGTGCACGCGTATCTTTCGGGAAGCAGGAACCGCCGTAACCAGGTCCCGGATGCAAAAACTTGCGGCCTATACGGTTATCCATTCCCATTCCGCGTGCTACGTCGTGAACATCACACCCGATAGCATCGCAAAGATTCGCAACTTCGTTGATGAAGGTAATTTTCGTTGCAAGAAACGCATTCGCGGCGTATTTGATGAGCTCGGCCGCCTCAAGCGAAGTGATGACGATAGGCGTTTCGATCAGATAAAGCGGGCGGTAAAGCTCCTTCATCACCTCGATCGCCTCAGGCTCGTTACTGCCGATCACAACGCGGTCGGGACGCATAAAATCGTCGATAGCCGCTCCCTCTCTCAGGAATTCCGGGTTTGAAGCAACGCCGAAATCGGTCTGTACCTTTAGGTTCTTCGTTACAAACTCGCGAAGCCATTTTCCGGTTCCGATGGGTACGGTCGATTTTGTGACAAGAACTTTATAACCGTTCATTGCCTCTGCGACGTCCTTTGCCGCCTGTTGATAATAGCTCATGTCGGGCGAGCCGTCTTCTTTTGGCGGCGTTCCGACTGCGAGGAAGACCGCCTGTGCGCCTTCAACCGCAGATCTGATCTCGGTAGTAAAGTGAAGCCGGCCGGCATTGACGTTTTTTTCAACGAGAGTGTCGAGACCCGGTTCATAGATCGGAATAATTCCGCTTTTGAGTTTTTCTATTTTCGTCTCGTCAACGTCAACACAGGTAACGTCAACGCCAAATTCCGCAAAGCATGCACCGGAGACCAATCCAACATATCCGGTGCCGATTACCGCAATGTGCATAAGTAAAAAGTATTAAGCCTAAATGTTATGTTTGTTAAATAATTCACAAAGTTGAACAAAATTATGCGGGCCATATTCTATAAACATGACCCGCAATTTCCAAAAGGAAACTAGCTTTTCTGTCAAACTCGGTTTATCCAGCCGGAGTCGGAGTCGTAGTCGGCCTGATCGGGCTTACCACGATAACGTCGCCGCCAACATCGGGCGTATTGTCACGCGTTCCGATGAGTACCGCAACTGCTCCAACGCCTGCTGCCAATGCAACGAGCCACCACGGGAAAGCGGTCCTGACAAGCGGAGCCGAGTTCGGACGCAGGCACGGTTTGCAGCCAGTCTGAGAAAGATTACCGGCAACGGCCGTTGTCCCTGCCGCAACCTGTTTGTCGTTCGTACCTTCTCTCATCGTGACGAGTCCGGCGGCCGTGTCAACGTGAGTGTGCGAGCATTCGACTTCGACAGTAAAACTGTCAGCCTGTCCCGCGTCAGCAAGAACGGTAGTATCCTTTGTAGTAAACGTAGTAGCGACACCCGCGGCGTTCGATACCCGGGCTTTACCCTGCGAAACAATACCTACAATACTGTTTGCAGTAAAGCGAAGCGTTAAGCTCGAATCGGGCGAAAGTTCGACACGACCTGTTTTACCTAAACTGATAATTGCGGTTGAATTAGCGCCTGTAGTAATTGTGCTACCTGAAACGATCGTTGAATTTGAAACAACCGGTTGGCCGTTAACGCTGACCTGGCCGGTAACGGTGATCTCGCCGGCCGTATCGAGAGGCGCTGCGAGCGCGACCATCGAATAAACGCACCAAACTGCGGCGAGGGTAGTAGTGGTGATAAACCTGCGTAAATGTTTGTTGCCGAGCATGTGTTCTAATTTCCTCCTTAATCAATCCTATAGCGATAAGCAGTCCTGCGAAATTCATTTGATCGCAGGCAAAAAACTTTTGGGATGAAGGCAAAAACCGTATAAGTTAAGGTTTTGGCCTCGCAATTTACAGGACGCAATTGTTGGCTAAACGGCTGCGTCGCATCTCGATCAATAATGTCAAAAAATCAAACCTTTCAATGTTTTACACGAAATTATGAACTATGTCAATAAAAACGAAAAAATGTGTGCAAAGCAGAGATACAAGTTTTCTCAGATACAGAAAAAGCTTCTAAGATTAACTTTGATAGATATTTATAACACATTTGGCTAGCGTTTCAAAGATTTATTTGAACAAAATTCGTAAAGGCGACAGGAAGACGGAGATTTGCCGGGCTAAACGCTTCTGAGGCAAAGGCTGTTAGCGCGCTAAATATCTCGCGGAATTGCCGAAATCGCGCATTTTTGATTTAATTTGTGCAGTCTTTCCATTTTTCAGGAGAATTTTTAATGAAATCTAAGGTTATTTTTCTAATTTGCGCCGCAATTTTTGCAATTTCGTGCTCGCAGAACCAGTCGGGCCCGAAAAAAACGAAGATCGGTTTTGCGATGGACACGCTGAAAGAAGAGCGTTGGGTTCGCGACCACGATGCCTTTGAAGCCGCCTGCAAGAAACTGAATGTTGATTGTGTCATTACCGTCGCCGACAACAAGGCCGATAAACAAGCGAACGACGTGGACAATCTTTTGACGCAGGGCGTCGATGTTTTGGTGATCGCCCCGCACGATGCAACCCAGGCCGCCTCGATGGTTGAAAAGGCGAAGGCGCAGGGCGTACCCGTGATCAGCTATGACAGGTTGATAAATTCGGATAAGATCGACCTTTATATATCGCATCAAGTGCCGGTGATAGGCCAGAAAATTGCCGAATACGCCTTGCAGCATGTTCCCAAGGGAAATTACGTAATGGTTTATGGTGCTTCGACTGACAACAATGCCGTTATAATGAAAAAGGCAGAACTTGCAGTGCTGCAGCCGGCTATAGACAAAAAGGACATCAATATCGTCGGCGACGACTTTATGCCGGACTGGAAACCGGAACTCGCCTTGAATTTTGCCGAAAACGCCTTAACGAGAAACGGCGATAACATTCAGGCGTTCGTTGTCTCGAACGACGGAATGGCGGGTGGCGTGGTTTCGGCTCTTGAGAAAAAAGGATTGGCGGGAAAAATACTTGTAACCGGTCAGGACGCACAGATCGATGCTCTTCAGCGGATCGCGGAAGGCAAACAGACTATGACCGTCTATAAGCCGATAATTCCGCTTGCGACAGGAGCCGTCGAGGCGGCGATCAAGCTTGCCAAGAAAGAACCGCTTACGACCACACCGTTTAGGAACGACACTATGGGAAAGGACGTTCCGGCAATTCTCCTGGAAGTCCAGGTCGTTGACAAATCGAATTTGATGGACACCGTCATTAAAGACGGATACGCCAAATACGAAGACGTTTATAAAAACGTGCCGGAGAACGAACGTCCCAAAAAGCAATAGGAAAGTTCTCTATGAATACGACCGTTCTAGCGGCCGATCTGGGTGGAACCAATCTTCGAATGGCGGTTGTTTCGAGTGATGGCGGCATTCTGCATCGTATAAAGAAAAAAACGCCTGAATCTCGCAGCCGGGACGACATTGTTTTGGCGATCGCGGATAGCGCCAGAGAATGCCTCGAAGCGGTTCAGGGAACCCGGATCTCGGCAATGGGGATCGCAGTTCCCGCCACAATGGATTTTAACGGAGGGATCTTAAAAAATTCGCCTCAGTTGCCGTCGCTCAACGGTCTGAATCTTGCCGAAGAGCTGAGGGCCGATTTTGATTTTCCGGTGGTTACGGATAATGACGCGACGTCGGCGGCGGTCGGCGAGCACTGGCTTGGCTCGACCAACGGATTTGAAAATTCGATCTGCATAACGCTCGGCACCGGAGTTGGCGGCGGATTGATCATCCGTAACGAGCCTTACAGAGGGAACAGCGGAACTGCAGGAGAGATCGGCCATCTTTGTGTCGAACCTGAAGGTTTTCCGTGCGGCTGCGGAAGTTGCGGCTGTGTTGAACAGTATGCGTCCGCGATCGGAATTGGCAAGCAGTTTTTACAATTGAAGCATCTTTATCCCGATTCGGCCCTGAGAGGTCTTGACCAGCCAACGCCTCTGGACGTTTATGAGGCGGCAGAAAATTCCGACGAGCTCGCCATTGAGATCTACCGGCGGGTCGGGCGGTATCTCGGCATCGCTCTCGCAGGGCTTATCAACGTGTTGAACCCCGATGTTATAGTTATCGGCGGCGGAGTTTCGGCGGCATGGGACCTCTTTATTGGACATACCCGCGCAGAAATACAAAAAAGGGCATTTCGCGAGCCTGCGGAACATGCTAAACTTGTTCGCGCAAAGCTTGGCGACGACGCCGGAATCCTGGGTGTTGCCAGTCTCGCGCTTCTTGCCCGAAAGTAAGGGATCCTGGTCATATATAGTTTGGACGCGTAAATATGGACGTTTACCATAAGGTTCTTTTAAAGATCTACGAGGCCTCAGGCGGACGCGATTCCGTTGATGTTGATTTTGTCGCGCTGCTGAAACGGGAAGGTTTTTTTCCAAGCCTCGACAGCATAAAGGAACAGCTAAAAGGCGAGAGCTGGATGACCGACTCGCCAAAGCCTAACCATGTCCGGATCACGCACTGGGGAGTGATGGAGGCAAGAAAGGCTGCCGGCGGCTCCGCCACAGACTCGAACAAGCTCACCCAGGACTCCAATCGCCTTTTGGCCGAATCGCACGAATTAAGCACAATGCTTGAAAAATTTGCTGCTACACCGTCGGCCGACAGTCTTAATAAAATACAGAAAAAGCTTTCCGAAATGAGCACAATTGCCAACGATATCAGCAATAACCTGTAAAGGCTTGCGTTGAAGCACCGGTTTCGGCTATAATACTCGTTTGGCGTGATGCGTAGGTAACGTATCTAGTGGGTTTTGCACCCACTTTTTATTTTTGGACGCAAGGTATGGAAATCGCGTCGATCGGGCAGCGTGTAACTGAAATAGGCAAACGAGTTGCCACTGAGCGAAAACTGGAGTTCGTCCATTCCGAGATCGCTGGGTCGAAGCGGAACCCGACGGTGCGCATCTTTATCGACAAACCCGGCGGCGTGACCATTGAGGACTGCACAGATGTCTCGCGAGATGTAGAGGCTCTCCTCGATGCTGACGATTTTATCCCATCGTCTTATGTGCTCGAAGTTTCTTCGCCGGGAATTGAACGCGAACTGTATTCGATAGACGATTTTCGCCGGTTTATTGGGCATCAGGCAAAAGTGAAAGCCGACGCGGTCAACGGGCAGCGCAATTTTAGCGGCAGGATCGTTTCAGTGGATGAC
This sequence comes from Pyrinomonadaceae bacterium, assembly GCA_035494575.1. GTDB lineage: Bacteria > Acidobacteriota > Blastocatellia > Pyrinomonadales > Pyrinomonadaceae > OLB17. The sequence continues at coordinate 8,117 of DATJGV010000135.1, forward strand.
GGGGTCGTGGTCTTTGAGGACAAAACGGCCGGAACAGTGCAAATCCCATACGACGGCGTCAAGAAGGCAAATTTATTGATTGATCTGGAAACAGAACTAAAGAAACGCTAATAGCAAACGAGTGATTGATTTATGACATCTTCGATCGGACAGAGTATTGAAGCATTGTGCACCGAACAAGGACTTGATCGCGATATGGTGATCGAGGCCATGAAGGACGCCGTTAAAGCGGCGGCCCGAAAGCAGTTCAAGGCGCAGGACAAGACAGGTGAGGGCATTCAGGTTGAGTGGAACACCGACGAACAGGACGTAGAAATTTCAATCCAGAAAACGGTCGTCGAGAATGTCGAAAACCCCTCCGTCGAACTTTCGCTTACCGAGGCGCAGGAACTTGCCGGTGACGAGATAGAGCTTGGTGACGCTCTGCTTATTCCCCTTCCGCGCGAAGAGATGGGGCGAATTGCCGCACAAACCGCGAAACAGATCCTTGTTCAAAAGGTTCGCGAGGCGATTCGTGAAAAGGTATATGACGAATACATCGATCGCAAGGGCGAACTTGTGAACGGAACGGTGAAGCGTTTCGAACGCGGGGACATGATCATCGATCTTGGGAACAATCTTGAAGCGATCGTGCCGAAAAAAGAGCAGTCACGGGGCGAGCTCTGGAACCAGGGCGAGCGTATTCGTGTTGTAATCGTGGATGTAACAAAGGACCAGAAAGGGCAGCAGATCAAGGCTTCGCGTGCCGCTGCCGATCTCTTAAAGCGTTTGTTCGAAATGGAGGTTCCCGAGATCTACGACGACACGGTGGTTATCAAATCGGCCGTCCGCGAGCCGGGTGACCGTGCAAAGATCGCCGTTGCCTCGAATGAAAAGGACGTTGATCCGGTTGGTGCCTGCGTCGGTATGAAAGGGTCGCGGGTTCAATCGATAATCAAGGAGCTGCGCGGCGAGAAGATCGACATTATTGAGTGGTCCGATGAGCCGTCGGTGTTCGCTGCTAACGCTCTTTCACCGGCGAAAGTATCGCAGGTTCGGATCACTGACATTAACGGACGCGAAATGGAAGTTATCGTCAGCGAGGACCAACTCAGCCTTGCGATCGGAAAGAAGGGACAGAACGTCCGTCTCGCAACCAGGCTTGTCGGATGGGACATCAACATTGTGAGTGAAGATGTTCTCAAGAAGGAGATCGCTCAGCAGATGGGTCGCATGATGGCGTCCGGCGAGGCCGTTCCGATCACCGCTCTTGAAGGAGTTTCCGCGTCACAGGCAGAGAGCCTTTCCGAGAAGGGTGTCACGGATGTTGAGGCCCTGGCGGCGATGACGCTTGATGATCTCGTTGATACTCTGGATGTCAGTTTGGATGAGGCGCTGTCGTTTCTTAGTGCGGCCGGCGCCATTGTAGAAGCAAAAAATGCTCAAGCCGAAACGGCCGAGCCGGAGACAGCTCCGGAAGAAACTCAGGCGGCGGAGGAAGTATCGGCTGAGCCGGAACAGGTCGAAGCAGGGCAAAGCCAGGTCGCGGAGGCCGGACAGGAAGTCACAGGCGCCGAGC
>DATJGV010000136.1:0-4681 GCA_035494575.1 Pyrinomonadaceae bacterium
ATAAACGGTGGATCGTTTGTGGATTGATCTTGGACTGCGGACAGTGCGGCAAGGTCGGAAACAGCCGCAGTTAGAATTATGCGGCTTTTCCAGGTTTTATGTCAAGAAATTCTTATAAAACGGTTTAAACAGTGCCGAAGCTAGTTATTGGCAGTTTTGTATATCGGGTCGATATGCTAGATCGCTACGACCTCGATCTCTGGGTCGATCTCGTCGCGGATCATATTCTCTATCGCCATGAGGGTTCCGGTGAGCGAACTCGGACAGCTTCCGCAGGCGCCTTCATAACGGATCCGCAGGACGTGATCTTCGAGCGCGACGATCTCAAGCCAGCCGCCATCGCCTGCAAGATACGGCCTGATGCGTTCGTCGAGTAATTCGTTGATCTGGACAAGTTTTGGGTCGTCGGCTGCAGCGGCCGCGATCGCTCCGCCTACGGCCTGTGCTGAACTTCGACTGTTTCCGTTGCCGTTTGACGATTTGACGCTTTCGGCTTCGCGAATGGGCACGGCGATCACGGGCAGTATTTCATCCCATTCGGCTTCGTCGGTCTTTTCGACCGTGATCATCTTGTCCATATAAAACACCGAAACCACGTCGCCGAGGTCGAATAGTGCCGTCGCGAGCTTGTCGCCCTTGGCGGAGTCGCTGTTCTTAAACGAATGCGAGGTCCCGTAAGAAACGGGTTCCTTTAAAATGAACTTAACCGCGTTCGGGTTTGGTGTTTCCTGTATATCTGCGATCTTCGGCATATAACTCAAAAAATGTAAGATCTGTCGAATCCTTACATTTTAGTCAACATTATATCGCAATTTTGGCAAATGTCACAGGCTGAATCGAATTCCTGTAAAGACGCAAAGGAAAATGGAAAAAACGAATGAACTTAGCCCATCTAAAGCGGGCGTTACAAGGCGCAAAAAAGCGGTCGGTTTTATACCGGCCGCGATCGACATAGGAATGTATTTCGGGGCTAAACGTTCATTCAAATCCCCTTGGCTATACTGCTTTTCAGATACCGGAACGCACTATTCGGTAATATGAATATCTTCGTTTTTGTTGACTCTTCCCGATAAGAATAGTCCGCCAAGAACAATGGTTAAGAGCACAAACACTATACAGGAGACAAGATATAACTTGTTTTCCGGAACTGTACGTGTGTATTCTAAAAACGACCCGACCGCAATCACAGCACTAATAAGAGCTAGTACGGCATACAGCATATATTCTTCACCTCCGTTATATAAAAGGTTAAGACTTACGAAGTTTCGCTGGCGTTTCCACTTGTCCCGGCGATCGACGGCCGGAACCTATACGAATGCCCTTGTAAACTTTTCAAACTGCTAGAAAATTATCCGCTTAATCTTACATCCAATTACGAATTAAACGCAAGCAATGTTGCGATTATCTTTCGTTATGAAAACACCGCTGAGAGACGGGTTTATGACAACTATTACAGGGATGGAACACGGATGAATACGGAAAGGGACAGATCTGCACTGATCAGAAAAATAAAATCTTGGTCCGTTGGCTGTTGATCGGTCTAAATTAGCTTTTTCAGTGCAATCTTTACAAATCCGGCAGACGGGCATATACGATTCGCGGGATCGATTGAAGATCGTCGATAAGCTCAAGATGCGACCATACCTGCGGATCGAACAAACGCCGAACTGTTGCGGCCTGGTCGAAGCCGATCTCCATCAGCAATCCGCTGCCAGGACGTAAAAAATGAGGGGCGCCGTTCACGATCTTTTCAATTATAGAAAGTCCGTCGGCGCCGTCGGTCAGGGCAGCGTGGGGCTCAAAATCGCGTACCTCGGGCTGAAGCGTTTCGAAATCGCTGCGTGGAACATAAGGCGGATTTGAGACTATCATGTCGAAACGCCGATCGGTCAACGCGTCGAAAACATCCGATCTGAGCAGTGTCAGACGACTGCCTACCCCGTTCTTTTCGGCGTTTTTCCCAGTGATCTGGAGCGCTTTTTCCGATATATCAAGGCCGACTGCCGCCGCAGAAGGTAACTGATACAGGATCGAAACTGAGATACAGCCCGAGCCGACACCGACTTCGCAAAACTCCGCATTATTTTTTGACCGCAGATCCTCTATTGCATTTTCGACCAGAATTTCGGTTTCGGGCCGCGGGATGAGAACGTCCGGCGTGACGATGAAATCGAGGCCGTAAAATTCCTGGTGGCCTCGAATGTATTGCAGAGGTTCGCGAGCTTCACGACGGTTTACAAATGCCGAAAACGCGTCCTGTTCGCTTTCAGTTAATTCGTGGTCGGGATGAGCGAAGATGAACGTCCGATCACGCCCGATAGCAAGTTCGAGCAGGGAAATGGCCTCACGCCGCGGTTCCTGGATTGCCGCAGCTTTGAGGTTTTCTGTTGCTTGATCGACTGCCCGCGCGATATTCATTTTGATTCGACAACTTTATCTTAATCTAGGGCGTATTGAACATTCTTGTGCGGAAGCCCGAGCATTAGCAAGGGCGATATGAGAACGCGGAACGTTTCGCCCCTGCGAACGCGCGGGCTTTTGCGAGCGATCACTTTGCCCTTTTTTGCGAAAAACTCCATAATATCTATTCGATTCGCCTATGAAATTCGTTTCGGACATAAGGCTTTTGCTGATCGGGCTTTGGCTTGGCGCGGCGGTTTTTTTTATTGCCGTTGCTCAAAGCGCTTTTTCCGTCCTGCCGCAGCGTGAGCTTGCCGGCGCGGTGGTAAACCGGACACTCGCGGTGCTTAATTACAGCGGTTTGGCTATCGGCGTTTTGTTGATTCTTACGTCGTGGATCGTTCGGAAAGAAGTAAGCAGATTCTGGATCTGGATCGAACGGTTCTTGCTGCTCGTTCTTGTCGCGGCATGCGCGGTCGGCCAGTTCGTCATCGGGCTTTGGCTTGCGATGATCAAGGCCCAGATCGGCAAACCGATCGACGAAGTCGCGGCGGACGATCCGCTCAGGATCCAATTCGATAATCTTCACGAATGGTCGGTTTGGATCTTGTTTGCCGGTATGATCGCAGCGCTGCTCGCATTTTTCATCGTCACGAACAGAAAATTCGACAAGGCGAAGCCTGCATCGCCGCTCGGCGATTTTGATTTTCAGAAGGAATTTAAGATCTAGACAAATATGCAAATTATCGAAAAGGCTGCTGAATTTTCGAGCCGCTTTGAGCGCTGGAACGGAAACGAGAGACTGTCGGGGTACCCGTTCGTCGAAAACACGCACGCGCCGTTCACCCCGATGCGCCGCTCACTGCCGATGCTAAATCTCGCACTCATCTCGTCCGCCGGCGCTTACATTACCGGTACTGAGCCTTTCGACACGTCATCGCGCGACGGCGATATAAATTTTCGCGAGATACCGATCGAGGTCGAAGCCGAAGACATAAGCTTCGCCGCCAAAGGTTACGACCCGGGCGCGGTCAAACAGGACAGGAACGCGCAGATACCTGTTGATCGGCTGCTCGAATATGAAGCCAATTTGGTGATCGGCCATCTGAATAACGTCTGGTGGAGCCTCAGCAGCTATATTCCGAACGCTCGGCTCGTTGCCGACGACCTTGCGCCGAGACTTGCCGACCGCCTGCACCGATACGAAGTGCAGGCCGCGTTGTTGATACCGGCTTCGCGATTGTGCCATCAGACGCTTGGCCTTATCGCGCGGGGCATCGAAATGGCAGGAATTCCGACGATGATGATCTCGGTCGATGCCCGTGAGACAGACCGTGTTCGCGCTCCGCGAGCCGCTTATTACAACGGTGAGTTCGGTTCGGTTGCCGGGAAACCCGACTGGAAACAATATCAATTTCGCATTTTGGACGAAGCGTTGCGCTGGACCGATACATTCGACCAGCCGGGAGCGAGAAAACTTGCGGTTGAGATTGAAACGCTGACCGAAGCCGCGCGCGGCGAGAGGTAAAAAGTAAAAGGTAAAAAGTAAAAAGTTAAAAAAGCAGAAAGTCGAAAGTGACATGGATGTTCTAGAAGACTCGCAGGGCGAAGGTATGCCAACGCACAAGGTTCCAGACATTCGGGAAAGGGCGTTTGGTTTCGCCGTGCGGATAGTAAAACTATGTCAATTTCTCGAAAAAAGCTCAGGCGTGAGTAGATCCATGATCGACCAACTCCTAAGCGCCGGCACGTCGGTCGGAGCAAATTTGGAAGAGGCGAAGGCGGGACAGAGCCGACCGGATTTTATTCATAAGAACTCGATTTCCCTAAAAGAGGCTCGCGAATCTAAATACTGGCTGCGCCTCATCCTCGCCACAACAAACTTTGAAGAAAATATTGCAAAAGGAATCAGAGATTTAGAAATGGAAGCAACAGCAATCGCAAATATCATTGGTAAAATCGTAGTCTCGTCAAAAAAAGGCCCAGACGCTTAACGTAACCTCTCATTTTTTACTTTTTACCTTTTACCTTTTACTTTAAACACCCATTTGCCAGTGTTTCAGGCCGTCGAACGGGTAAAGCAGCATAATAATATTCAGCACCAGGCTGTCGCGGACCCATAGCAGCAGCACAATTTCCACCACCACGAAAAACGCGAGCGATTTCCACCGCCCAAGTTTGTAGGCGATCCAGAACCCCGCGGCACAGCACAGAACGTCTCCGATCGAGTTTGCGATCGAATCTCCAAAATAATCGAGCGAGGCCGTGTTTTCGCGGTATT
>DATJGV010000137.1:0-6920 GCA_035494575.1 Pyrinomonadaceae bacterium
GCTGCGTTCGTAACAAGTGTCGAAAGAAAATTTACAAAACTCGCAGGGTTTTCGGCACCAGGCAGATCGGCGTCGTCAAATTCCTCTTCTTCATCATCAGCAGCAGCCGGGGTCTCAGCGGCGATTGAAGCCGTGGGAGCACTTTTGGTACGCGGTTTTTCGGCTTCCGATCTTGTTTCCGCCGGTGCCGCTGCTTCCGTTTTAGGTTCTTCGAGCGTCACGCCTTCCTTCAGCGTCCCGTCCGGATTGAATTTTCGCCGGTCTGCTACCTTAAAACTGACCTCTTCGTTGCCGTCGTCTTTTCCTATCATACGTTTAAATTCCTTTGTTACGATTTTAGCATTTGGTGGGAAAGAATCTAAAATTGTTGGTTAAGCATTAATTGAACACCGTTAATTGTTTCGGTGCTCATCTTTCTTCAACAATTAACCGTGTTCAATTAACAACTATATGTCGAAAAACTTTGACGAACTAATATCGGTTATGGCTCGGCTCAGGGCGCCCGGCGGTTGCCCGTGGGATCATGAACAGACGTACGCCTCGCTTTCGCAATATTTGCTCGAAGAAGCTTATGAAACCTTTGACGCTATTCACGAGGCGGATGAAACCGGTGACACGACGAACCTGAAAGAAGAACTCGGCGATCTGCTGCTGCAGGTCGTTTTTCATTCGACGATCGCCGCAGAACGGGGCGATTTTACTATCGAGGACGTTGCGGGCGGCACCGCTCAAAAGCTAGTCCTGCGGCACCCGCACGTATTCGGTGATGCGAAACTCGAACGCGCGCAGGACGTTCTGGACAACTGGGACGAGCTAAAGGCAAACGAACGCAAGGCTTCCGGCAAAAAAGAGAAGACAAAAACGTCTATTTTGGAGGACGTGCCGGTTCATTTCCCCGCGCTGCTCGAAGCGTTGAAATTGACAAAAAAGGCCGCAAAGGTCGGCTTTGACTGGGAAAACACCGGGCAGATCTTCGAAAAGCTCGACGAAGAAATCGACGAATTGAAACGCGGCATTGAGACGGACGACAAGGAAAACATCAGCGAAGAGGTCGGCGATCTGCTCTTTGTGCTTGTAAACCTCGCCAGAAAGCTTGACATCGAACCCGAAACGGCATTAAAGAAAACTAACCGAAAGTTTCGCCAGCGATTCAAGTTCATCGAAGATGAATTAAAGAGCAGCGATCGCGACCTAAAGGACGCCGATCTCAGTGAAATGGACGCGTTGTGGAATAAAGCGAAGGCACAGAAAATATGATCGAAACCGGAAATCTGAAACTGGTCGCATGTACGCGAATGCACCTCCAGGGAATGCAGCGTACCGAAATGCCTTCGATGATGGGTGCCGATACGGTCGAGGGCTGGCTTGCGTTTCCCGAATCCGTCCAACAGGCCATCGCCCTGCTGCAGGCAAATTCGCAAAACCTTCGCTGGGGAATGCACATTGTCCTGCACAAGACTGACAACAAGATAATCGGGACATGCGGCTACAACGGTGCGGCCGATAACGACGGCCTGGTCGAGATAGGTTACGCCGTAGCGCCTAGCTACAAGAACACAGGCATCGAAAGCGAGATCGCTAAAGGACTCGTGGACAATGCCTTTGAATGGGCCGCTGTTAACATGATCGACGCATATACATTGGCCCGTTCTAGCGAATCCGGCAAAACGCTCGAAGGTCTCGGGTTTGCAAGACTCGAGAAAGAGGAAGGCCTGGTACATTGGCGTCTTACCCGCAATGATTACGAAAACTCGCGGGCAAATTAACGGACACTATTCGTTTCATATCGATACGTATAATTAGGGCTATCCCCTGCTCCCATCGACACTATCATCTTCTAACCTTTTCTAATTAAACGCCTTAGAATTACTGGCATATTGGTTGCGACAAAAGCCCGTATTGACGGGCATTTTGTGTCCACCGGCTGCTTTATTTCCATGGAGGTTTATTTTAAATATGAGCAGAAAGATCATTACAATTGCACTATCCTCAGCGATGAGCTTGCTTTTGGCATCGGCCGTTTGGGGACAAAACACAACAATTACTAAAAAGGATGTCGTAGTTCATCCTGACGGGTCCTACACCGTCATAGAATATCCGGTCGGAAAGGAGGTGCGTGTAAGCCTTTTGCCGTCGGCCACCCTCAAGGGCGGACAAGGCACGGCAGTAGTCACGCGGTCAGCTGACGGAACAAAGGTAGTTCTCAATGTGAGCGGCGTTCCCGCCGATGCGACCAGCTATTACGCTTACGCTGTCGACCCGACCGGAGCGCCGACGCTTCTCGGGCCGATCACTTTCACAAACGGCACAGGAACTGCGGAATTTGCAACGCCGATGAGCCAGTTCATGCTTGTGCTCTCGCCGACCGAGGGGTTGACGACGTACGACACAAATACCGCATATGTCTTTCGCAGCGACGTGCCAAAGGGCTACGCTGTTGTGCCTAGAAGCGTAAGCAAACGCGGCGTCGTTCCGGTTTCAGGTGCGCAAGCGGCGTACGACGTGCCGCTGCTCAACGTTTCAAGTTGGGGCTCAAGCGAACGCGAAGTCAAGCTGAAATTCGGAGGCGAACTTCAGGGCCTTGAAGCGAAGGCATACATTACGCCGAAAAAAGGCGCTACTAAAGTCAGAATGCACTTTGACGATATGAAAAAGGTACCGCCAAACAAGCGTTTCACGCTGTGGGCATATTCACCTGACGGGACTTATACGAAACTGGGTCAGGTGGTAAACGGCGGCGGACGTGACGAAACCGAGATCAGGACGGAAACCGCCCTTGATAATTTCGGGTTGTTTATTACTGCCGAAGATGCTGACGTGCCAACTCCGACCAGCAAGATCTATTCGGTATTTACGGTTCCTTCTTCGTAAGACGTTGTTTTATGACGAGGATCAGAAAAGGCTGTCTGAAAGGACGGCCTTTTCTGTTTCCGAAAGCGTTCCACAATAGAAGACTTTACTTCGGCTTGCGTGAACCTAGGGCAAGCTGCGGTGCTGGTCTTCAATTTCAGAATCGAGAACATCCCGCAATAAATTCCTGACACTGCAATAGATATCCGGATCTTCCGACGCTCGCGGGCCGGCGACGTTCAGAACCGCGGGCTTCACCTTATCGAGCCATTCAACCAATTTCACTGTGGCTGCATCGCTGTTCATTACAGAAAGATCAAGATGAAGCAAGGGCTTTTTATACTTTTCAGCGAGTTCTATCGTAAGTAATGTGCCTCCGTGAAGCTCACCTTTAGAAACGATCAACGTCGCGTCGCCGGCAAGAACGTTTTTTTCGGTGCGAACGGCGGGATCAGAGCTGTCTGTCTCTGTTAAGTTTTGATACTTATCCAGGATTCGTCCGTCTTCAGCTACTCGCCCGCGTGGTACAAATCCACCGGTTTCGATCGCGTTTTCCGATGCAAAATCGAGAGCGGCGCGGTCGACTCCGGTTTGCCCGCCCGAGATCATTTGCTTGATGCCACACAGCGTTTTCACCGATATAGTCTGATACAAACTCGCGCCACATTACAATACACTTAGCCTGGCTGCCTCTTTATTAGCACTAAAAATCCTCGCAAAACCCAATAAACGCAGGCAATTCGTCAACGGTATGGTTTTTGCGTCAATTAAAAGAAAACACCGCCGCGGCGCTCTCAGCGAGCCGAAGTTTGCTGTCGGGGAGCAAAACGCACGGAAGTTTACTGAATATTTTGGAGGCCAAAAAAGTGGAAAATCAAGATCGGAAAAATTTTCAAAACGGGCCAAAAGAGAGTCCGCGCACTGCCGGATCAAGTGAAAACCCTTCCGGCCCGTCGGCAAGTCCTAATCTGATGCCTGGCGGCGAAAGCACTTCAACATACACGAGCGACAATCCGGCTTCGCAGAGCATATCGGCTACAAGTACGGCAGCCGCCAAAAGCCTCTATGACCAGGCAAAGGACACGGCAGGCCACGCATACGATGCCGCGACGGAAAAAGCGGCTTCCAAGTTTGACGAGAAGAAATCGGACATTTCCGGCGGCCTGAGCAGCGTGGCCGGCAGCGTCAGGACCGTAAGCCAAAATCTCAGGTCGAGCGATGCGCAAAACGCGATCACAACGACGACAGCGAAATATACCGATACAGCCGCGCGCAAGCTCGAGGACGTCGCAAACTATTTCGAAACGCACGATATGCGGCAGATGATGAGCGACGCGGAAGATTTTGCGAGGCGGAACCCGGCAATTTTCATCGGCGGCGCGGCCGTCCTCGGACTCTTGGCGGCAAGGTTTATAAAGAGCTCGAAGCCGAAATATATGCAGACGGCAGCGGGCGAACCATGGACGGCGCCCCCGCGGCAAAATCTAAGCCCCCATGTAAGCGGCAGCGACATTCCGAGAGAAGGGCCGAGACCGAACCAATTTTAGTTGGTAAAAGGGGGATTATGATGCAGCAACAGCTTCAACGAAACGAACAAAGCCTGGGTGATCTGTTTTCAGAACTCGCCAACGAAACAAGTACGCTTGTACGCCAGGAGATCACTCTGGCTCAGACCGAAATGACGCAAAAAGCCGTTAAGGCCGGTAAGGATATCGGCTTCCTCACCGCAGGCGGCGCGGTCGCCTACGCGGCATTGCTCGCATTCATGGCGGGTGTGATAGCGATCCTCGCCTACATTATGCCTGTTTGGCTTGCCGCGTTCATTGTGGCAGCTATTGCAGGCGGTGTGGCGTATTTTATGGCTATGCCGGCTTTAACGGAACTTAGAAAAATGGACCCGGCACCGCGCGCGACGGTTGCAACGCTCAAGGAGGACGCACGATGGCTCAAAAAGCAAGTCAGTTAAATGATACGAACGATATCGACATTCAGGATCCGATAGCGATCACGGCGGGAGCCGCGCGGGACACTTATGTCGAGAAATATTCTGAAGACTATGCGCCGACCAGATCCGAGCGTCGCGAGCTTGCAGAAAATACCGGTGAGCCGCCGCCCGAAACCGAGCACCTAAAGGCTCAGATCGAGGAAACTCGCAACCAGATGGGCGATACGATCGACGCGATACAGGAGCGGCTGAGTTTTTCGAATATATCAGATCAGGTTTCGGACCGCGTTACTCATGCCATCGAAACGGCAAAGAATACGGCGTACGACGCGACTATAGGAAAGGCGGTGACGTTTATGAAAAATATGGGTGATGGAATATCAGACAACACAATGGTGAAAACGGCGAAAAATAACCCGGTTCCGCTTGCATTGATCGGGATCGGAACGGGTCTGCTTGCTTACAATATGATGAAGCCGAGACAGCACAGGTCGTTCGACGGGCGACGCGAATGGAACCCGGAGGAAACCTATCCCGAACCGGTTAGCAGCGAGCCGTCAATACTCAAATCCACGCAGGACAAACTAAGCGAGGCAGCCGACACGGTAACTAACGCAGCGAGCACAGCCTATGACAACGTCAGTAATACAATGACAAACGCGTATTCGAGTGCCGGCGATGTGGCGCACAAAGCATATGACAAAGCCGGCGAATTCGGTCAATACACGCAGCAGCAATACGAGTACCTTATGGATGAAAATCCGTTGGCAGTCGGCGCGATAGCTTTGGCGATCGGAGCGGCGATCGGGCTTGCGATCCCATCAACGAGTTATGAGGACAAGTTGATGGGCGAGACGCGCGACCGCGTGCTTGAAAGGGTCCAAAGTACAGCGAACCAATACATCGACAAGGCAAAAAACGTCGCCCAGGAAGCCGGCCAAAAGATTGACAATGAGGTCAAGTCGTTGGCCGGATAGAACTGCCCCAAGGACTAAATTAAGACGTAATACGGCGGAAAAAAGGACTGGCGGGAAGATGATTTTCCCGCCTTTACTGTCGCCGTTGTTCCGCAGAGAAATCCTGTTTCCAACTGCCCATTGGGCTGTACCGGAAATACGGAAATTAAAACCCACGCGTATTTTTAAACTACCAATCTCACTCCCGGAATAAATCAATAAGCAACAGTAATAAAATTACGGGGTGAGGTGATCCAATTCTTTCCACCTGTAACTCTTCGTTAATGGCTTTGGGATAGTATCGTTTCTTGCCGCTGGTGCAAATTATGGAAACAATAACAGCAACGTCCCTTTTTTCAAGACCGATCGCGGGAACCAAACCGTTTGGCGCCCCTGTTTTTGCCGGCATCTCGGACGACCGATACACAGTTCGCGTGGCTGAAAGTGCAAAAGAGGTCGAATCGGCATTAAAGCTTCGGTACGAAGTTTTTAATTTGGAACTCGGTAATCGGGAAATGGTCGAAGATCAGGCACCGCTTGAGTTCGATGCATACGATTTCAAGTCGCAGCATCTGATTGTCGTTGCGGATGAGACGCGAGAAACTGTTGGGACGTATAGGCTGAATTCGATCGAGACAGCCGGCTCTACGCGCGGGTTTTATTCATTCAACGAGTTTACGATCGAAAACCTGCCGGCTGACGTTCTGCAGAACGGGATCGAGATCGGGCGAGCGTGTATCGCCGCCGAGCACCGAAATACAAAGGTTTTGTTCCTGTTGTGGAAAGCCCTTTTGCAGTATCTGAAGTATTCGGACAAACGCTATTTTTTCGGGTGTTGTTCGATATTTACTCAGGACGAAATGATCGGGGAAAAGGTTTTTCGAATGCTAAGTCTAAACGGACATTTTCATGAAGATCTTTTCGTGAAGCCGAGAAAAAATGGACTTATCCTCACCGAGGATTCTTTGCCGGAGAGCGGACAGGTTGGGCTGCCAAATCTTTTTAATATGTACCTGCGGATCGGCGCCAAGGTTTGCAGCCCGCCGATGATCGATCGCGAATTCGGCACGATCGATTTTTTTGTCGTTTTTGATGCTGCGACCATGAACAAGAAATATCGAACAATGTTTGGAGTTTAGACAAACACTCGTTCCTCAAAATCCCATTCA
>DATJGV010000138.1:0-9955 GCA_035494575.1 Pyrinomonadaceae bacterium
GCATGCGGCGTTTGCGTAAATCCGAGAACCGATAAATTGAACGTCAGCGTTCCGGAGGCCGGGATTCCCGTTAGATCAAAGGTCATTGTCGTACCGGAACCTCCGATCAGACGTCCCCAGTAGTTTTCTTCATCGCCGTTAAGGATCGTATTTATGTATGAAATACGTTCTTTCTTGACAAACGTCTGGTCATACGACTGCGAAACGACCGTGCTCAGCGACGGACGGCTAACTCGGCTGGCCATGCGTTTGCCCGCCGACGGCCCAACGATCAGAAAATACGTCCTTGTGTCCGTTTCAGGCGTCTCATACGTTTTGCCGTAAAATTCAATATAATCGCCCGTCCCGCCAACCGTTATAGCCTGCTCAACACCGTCGGTGTACAACTGCCATAATGTCGGATCACTATTGACATCAAAACCTGCTGCCTGGAGTTGGGCTTTTGTCACACGGTAAATCCCGGCATTTTTAACTCCTATCTTTACGCCCGGCTGAGCCGCGACCCATTTCTGGGTATTCGGGTCAGGAATGGCTTGAAATGTACTCACCTCGGCCTGTAGATCACTGGGCAGCACTTGAGTGGTTGTCACTGCGCTGAAATCATCCGGCGATGATTTTGACTGAAGAAATTTCGAAGAACTTCCCGATACAGTTGAAAGATCCGATACAGCTTGGGTTGAAACTGAGAACAAAGTGCTCTTTCCGCCTTTCTTTGACGACACCGCTTCTATTTGGTACGACGCACCAGCGTTTCCGAGCGGATCGAACGTGCTGTACTGTTCGCCGGACGCTCGTCCGCTTCGGTAATGAGCATCGGCTCCGACCGTAAAGTTATCCTTCACAAGCTGCTTGCCATTCTCGTCGATGCGGTAGAGGAGGAATCCTGCATTATCTACCTCTGTGTCCATCAGCCAGTGTACCCAAACACCCGAGCCGTCCGTATAAGCCTCGGCTTTCGCAAAACGGGTCGAATCGACCTTTTTTTGCTGACCCGGAGATTCCTGTTTCTTGGTCTGCATGAACGGCGGCAGCGATGTCTTTCGCAAAACATCGCGTTTTTGGGCTAAAGTCGGAATAGATGTTGAAGAAATAAGGACAGCAAGAAGTAAAACGGACACCGCTTCTTTCATATAGTGAGCTCCTTTGATCTATAAAACAGGGCGTTAAGACAGTCTAGTCTTGTAGTAGATACACGAATTTACTACGTTTTTCCAGATTTGCCAAGAATTTTCTTGTCGACCGAGACAATTTTACGCTACTGTCGCAAAGTTGAAATCCGGAAAACATGATATTCCGCCGATTCAGGTTCTTATTCCCAAATCGGCGGATTTTCTAATTAAGATTAGACGAAAGTCTTGGGTCAAATTTGCAAAAAACGATCGTTCCCGCACGCTTTAGCGGGCCGATCCGGCCGCTCGGTTCAGCAATTGCTTCAGGACAAACGGCAAGATACCGCCGTTCTTGTAATATTCAATCTCGATCGGCGTGTCGATTCTCAGCGTTAACGCCACTTCCTGCTTTGTTCCATCTGCCCGCTCGACAGTCAGAATCACGTCCTGACGCGGCTTGATCTCACCTCCGCTAAGGCCGCTCAGCGAGTAGATCTCGGTTCCGTCGAGATTCAATGATGCAGCTGTCTGCCCTTCCTTAAATTGCAGCGGCAAGACGCCCATTCCGACAAGGTTTGAGCGGTGAATTCGTTCGAAGGACTCTGTAATAACGGCCCTTACACCCATCAAGAGTGTGCCTTTCGCCGCCCAGTCACGCGAGCTGCCGGTGCCGTATTCTTTGCCGCCTATGATGACCAGCGGAGTGTTCTCCTCCTTGTACCGCATCGCAGCATCGTAAATGCTCATTTCCTCACCATCAGGCTGGTGTTTGGTAAATCCGCCCTCGATGGGTGAAACCATCAAATTTTTGATGCGGACGTTTGCGAATGTGCCGCGCAGCATAACGCGGTCGTTTCCGCGGCGTGACCCGTACGAGTTGAAATTTTTCGGTTCGACACCAAGTTCCTGCAGATATGTTCCGGCCGGTGAATTCGCTTTGATCGCTCCTGCCGGCGAGATATGGTCGGTCGTCACCGAATCACCGAATATTGCGAGCGCGCGAGCACCGGAGATATCTTCAAATTCCCCGGCTTCCATTTTGAAACCTTCGAAATACGGCGGCTCCTGAATATAGGTTGAATCGGGATCCCATTCGTAAACCTGCCCTGCGCTGGACGGTATATCGTTCCAAAGCGGATTCTGCTCGGCAAATTCGCTGTACAGCCGCTTGTAGGTTTCCGGATCGTACGCAGTTTGCAGCATTTCCTTGACCTCATCAAGCGATGCCCATATATCCTTCAAGAACACGTCGTTTCCGTCCTTGTCCTGTCCGAGCGCGTGAAGATTTACATCCTTTAGAACCGTACCGGCCAACGCATAGGCCACAACGAGCGGCGGTGACATAAGGAAGTTGGCCTTAATGTTCTGATGGACGCGAGCTTCGAAATTCCGGTTCCCCGAAAGCACCGATGCGGCGACCAAATTATGATCGACGATCGCTTCCTCGATCGCAGCATCGAGCGGACCGGAATTGCCGATACATGTCGTGCATCCGTAGCCCACCAACTCAAACCCCAATTTATCGAGATATTTCTGCAAGCCGGTCTTGTTCAGATAGTCAGTTACCACGCGAGAGCCTGGAGCCAACGAGGTTTTAACGAACGGAGGCACGGTTAATCCCTTTTCCACGGCCTTTTTTGCAACGATTCCCGCGGCGATCATAACTGCCGGGTTTGAAGTATTCGTGCACGACGTGATCGCCGCTATCAATACATCACCGTTTCCGACCGTTGTGTTGACCGGCAAGCAGCCGTCCTCCGGCGATACGACACGGTCGGGTGTTGGACGGTTGTTGACCATTTCGACCTCAGTCGTAATGTTCGTATTTTGCTCGCTGACTTCGCCAAAAATCGGCAATGGAATCGATTTAGAACTCTGCTCGCCGCCGCCTATCTTCACAGCATCAAGAGGGCCGCACATCTCAACCATATAGCGCTTTTCCAACTCCTCGGCCGCCATTCCGTAACCGCCGTCGGTCAGTGGCTTTGTAAAAAGTTCGACAAAACGGTCATCAAGGCTCGACAGCTCGATCCTGTCCTGGGGGCGTTTTGGTCCGGCTACGGACGGCGTCACAGTCGCAAGATTTAGTTCTACGACCGTCGTGTAGTCGAGATCGCCGTCCCCCGGTGTCCCAAACATTTCCTGCGCGGTGTAGTAATTGCGAATCGTTTCGATGTGTTCTTTGCTGCGTCCCGTCGCGGCAAAATATTCGAGCGTCTTTTCATCGACCGGGAAAAAGCCCATCGTAGCTCCGTATTCAGGAGCCATATTGGCGATCGTCGCCCTGTCTGTCGCGTTCAGCTTCGCCGCGCCTTCGCCGTAAAATTCGACAAATTTTCCGACGACGTTTGCCTTGCGCAGCATTTCGGTGATCCTCAAGACGAGATCCGTTGCAGTTGCACCTTGCGGCAACTCTCCGCTCAAATGGACACCGACGACGTCCGGTGTCAGGAAATAAACTGGCTGGCCGAGCATCCCGGCTTCCGCCTCAATACCGCCGACGCCCCAACCTACGATACCGAGGCCGTTGATCATCGTCGTATGAGAGTCTGTTCCAACGAGCGTATCCGGAAAAAATACGCCGTCCTTTTCAAAAACGCCCTTTGCGATATATTCCAGATTCACCTGGTGAACAATGCCGATCCCCGGCGGAATGACGCTGAAACCGCTGAACGCCTGCGTTCCCCATTTTAGGAACCGGTAACGCTGCTCGTTCCGCTTAAATTCCATTTCCATGTTGCGTTGGTATGCGGCTTCGCTGCCTGCAAAATCGACCTGGACCGAGTGGTCAATAACAAGATCGACTGGCACGAGTGGCTCGATCACGCCGACATCCTTGCCCATTCTCGCCACGGCCGAGCGCATCGCTGCCAGATCGACAAGGAGCGGAACGCCGGTAAAATCCTGCAAGATCACACGCGCAACAACGAACGGGATCTCGTCGGTTCGCTCACCGGTCGCATCCCACGCCGCCAGAGCGCGCACGTTCGCCTCGTTCACGCGTTTTCCGTCATCAAAGTTTCTGAGAACGGATTCGAGAACGATGCGGATCGAGACCGGGAGTCTCGAAATCTTCCCTATGCCTTCTTTTTCGAGCTGCGGGAGCGAATAAAGTGCCCCTTGGCGGCCGTCTCCGGTTGTGAATGTTTGACGTGTATTGAATAGATTGTGTGTCATAGCAGTATTGGTGAAATCCTGTTTAAACTATTAGTTTAAAAAGGCTTTCAGCGAAGGTCAAGCGTGCCCTCTTTTTGTGCTACTATATCACTCATGAAGTCTGCCCGTTAATCAATTTCTCTTAACCCCTAATTGAATATGCAGATTTGGCGAGAACTGCTTGAAACCGCGATTCATTGTCCATCACCGCACAACGTCCAGCCCTGGCGCGTAAAAATCGTTAACGAGAACGAGGCGGAATTATATATCGACTCAACCCGCACTTTGCCTAAAGAAGATGTTACCGGCAGCTTTATCATCTCGACCATGGGAATGTTTATCGAGGCGCTTCACATCCTCGCGCAAAACCGCCGGTTGGGAGTCACGTACGAATTACTACACGAACCTGATTGGTTCGCACCTGCGATTCTAGAATCAAAAACACCGGAATTGATACCGTTTGCCGGACTTAAACTGGTCCCAGATGAAAACAGCCAAAAAATTTACGACGATGATCTGTTCCTCAAACGCAGAACGTCACGGTTATGTTTGCATGACAAAACAATCCCGGAGGAATCGATAAATAAACTGAAGGGACTCGAAGACGATTGGGGTCAAAAGTTTGATATTACGACCGATACTGAACAGATCGGGCGAATTATGAAACTCAATACCGCCGCCCTTTTCGAAGATCTGAATTCCACTGGTTACCATGATGAGATCGTCGAATGGTTCAGGTTTACCGAAAAGCAGTCAAACGAACATCTCGACGGTCTGGATTACCGCTGCATGAATACGTCTCCGCTTAATTATTGGCTGATTGCAAGATTCCCTAAAATGCTACTTTTACCGCTGACCAGGCAAATTCTGTCAAAGGCTTATCGTTCCCAACTCGGTAAGATTCCCGCTCTCGGCATGATCTCCGGCAGCTTTTGGGACCCCGCGGATGCAATCAAGGCGGGCCGTTTTCTGATGCGTTTTTGGCTCGAAACCGCTGTGCACGATCTTTACATTCATCCTTACGGAAATCTCGTGACAAATCATAAAGCCGCTGCTGCGGTTAAAGAGGAACTCGGAATCGATCGTATATGGCTAATTTTCAAGATTGGATTTTCTGATACGCCCCCGAAAAGTCACCGAAGACCGGTTGAACAAATTCTCGTTTGACCTTCGATTTTTGCGTATAAAGTTATGATCCGATACTGCATCTCGTACTTTTTTATTTATTTTCTGTGGCTGGTGCGCCGTGTTCTAAGCTGGCGCGGACAAACGTACCTCTTGCTGTTCGCACCGCAAATGCAGACGCTTCTTGCACGTATCGCAGACATTCGGGCGTTCGCCGTCTTTTATAAGGCAAAACGGAGGTGTCCTGCTTATCGGGATTTTCTGGTACAGGAAAATTATGACGAAAAGCGTAAATGGTCCTTTGCGAACGTTCCGATCATGACTAAGGAAAATTATGTAAAGAAATATTCGCTTGAGGACCGATGTTACGGGGGCAAAATACCGGCTCCGGGTACGGTGATCGATGAATCTTCCGGCTCGTCCGGTGTGCCTAATAATTGGGTCAGAAACGAATACGAGCGTGACGACGTAAAACGGATTCTACAGCTAAACTACGAGATTATTTACAACGACGATGATTGTATTTTGCTAAACTGCTTTGCGTTGGGGCCATGGGCAACCGGTATGAACGTTTCGATGTCGCTGGTTGACGTCGGTATCTTAAAATCCATCGGCCCGGACGCAAAAAAACTGGAAAACACCCTAACCCTTTTCGGACCTAAATACCGTTATCTCATCTTCGGCTATCCGCCGTTCTTAAAATCCTGGTTAGACACTACAACGCTCGATCTTTCGTCCTATAAAATGAATGCAGTGGTCGGCGGTGAAGGGATGAGCGAGGGTTTACGCGGATTTTTGCTGAAATATTTTAACACCGTCGTTTCGTCATACGGCGCCTCCGATCTGGAAATAAACATCGGTGTGGAGACGGAACTGACAATTGCCCTGCGGCGACTTTGTTTCGAAAACCGTGGCCTTTCGGAAAAGCTCTTCGGCCGAGAAACTCCTCCGATGCTTTTTCAGTACAACGCCGCCGATTATGTGATTGAAACTTCTCCGGACGGAGAGCTGCTATTTTCAATATTAAGGCTCGACGGAGCGGCTCCAAAAATTCGATACAATTTAAAGGATTTGGGCGGCGTGTATTCGTATAAAAAGCTGAATACAAGCTTAAAAGAAAATGATATTGCGGTCGACGACCTTGCAAAACGTCACGGAGCCTTTCCGATTCTTTTCATTCATGGACGCGGCGGTCTAAGCGTGCCATTTTATGGCGCAAAGGTTTTCCCAACCGACATTGAGGAGATCATCAACGCACATCCAGCCCTTCTTGGCAGGATAAATTCGCTCCAGATCAAAACTATTGAAGACGCTGAATTAAAGCGAAGTCTGTTAATCCATCTGGAAAAAGTAAAAACCGAAAAGGACGATCTGCCTTCGGCGGACGAACTGCAGAATATAGTATTTTCCGAGCTTTGCCGCGTTAATCAGGATTTCCGCGAGGTTACCCGTATGTTTGACAAATCGTGCGTTGAGGTCATGCTCCACGAGTTCGAAACGGATGTTTTTGCCAGTCGTGATATCCGTATAAAGAACAAATACATCGGCTAGCAGTTTTTGACTTTGACTGGCTTTGCCGAAACGTGCTTTAGATTATATACTCTCTATTCAATGTGTCCCAGTTTCGGCGCATTCGTCTATCGGTTAGGACGCGAGGTTCTCAACCTCGAAAGAGGGGTTCAACTCCCCTATGCGCTACCAAATTTCTACACTTTTTAGTCTTACCAATTTTGGGCCTTTGAGGAGACTTATGATCGTTACAACCGGAAACGAGATCGAAGGAAAACACATTGTTGAGTATCTCGGAGTAGTTCGCGGTATCGTTGTCCGTGCAACCGGTATCGGCCGCGGATTTATCGGCGGCCTGAAATCGATCGCTGGCGGCAATATCGAGGAATTCTCCGTTGTTTGTGAAGAGGCCCGAATGGAAGCCTTTAACCGTATGGTACGCCATGCACACGAGATCCAGGCCAACGCTGTGATCGGTATGCGCTATGACGCAACCGAGTTTTCGCAAGGCGCTACCGAAGTTCTCGCATACGGAACTGCGGTGCGAATAAGTTAAGATCTTACCCAAGAACAAAACTGTTTTTCTTTCCACGAGTCGCTAACGCAACAGCGCCGTCTGTGCATTCTGAGCGGTCGTCCGCAGATCCTCAGTGCAGTCATTCCCTGTCTTTAACGTACAAACAAATAGTTCAGGCGCGTTTTCGCGCGTCTGGCCGGCCACGTCCATATAGGTTGGCGTCGATCCGTACAGGTTACGTGTCCAGCCAAGCCGCGCGCGGTTTTTCCATACATAAGCGTAGGCGTGTTGCTCGTCGGCGCCCTGTAAATGCTGGGCTTCATGAAGCAATACCATCGCCCGCTCAGTGTCATCCGTCGCTTTTTGATAAAAATCCGGATAAAGCGTTATCATCTGAAATGGAAAGTTAGTCGCTGCAAACGCATTTTCCTTGAAGATCATCCGGTTCAGCCAGTGGTCGGTGCTGCGGTAAGTAACAGTGTGACGCAAAAGAAAAACTTCGCGATCAAAGCCTTTCGTGGCTAGCACGTCGATAGCACGATCAACTTCGGCCATATCGGTGCTGCTAACCGGCCGCGAGGTGGCAAGCAGAGAAAGATAGAATCCCACAACGGTTAAAGTTCCGATTATCAGATTTGTGAGCAGGAGGCTGCGCAGCGAACGCTTGCGGCCGCTTTTATTTAAGCTTTCGACGGTTTGGGAAAGAGGCATGTTTGAATGCGGAGTGCGGAATGTAGAGTGTGAACCGTTGTATGTTTGGGAATCTGGATCGCTCGTGCTAACGCGCAGATTTTGGCAAAAGCGCAAGTCCAAATTCTGAAATCCGGGATCCGAAATAAAAAATACCCCTACTGACATAGGAGGGGTAAAAAGAGGGATCATGTGAGTCCAAGCACATAATCTGTTTAATAATGTACAACATTTTACAACATTTTGCAATGACTGATTTTGTTCCCGTAAGTAATAGATAACACAACGCTTAAGAGTTCGCGTTTTGCGCCTTGTCAGATCATCTTGTGGCCGAATTCCAAACATATCCCAAAGCCTCGGTGTTATAACTGCAAAAACGGTTCCAATATTCCCTTTTCCATTGGTTAACGCGTGATTCTGGCTAGGAAAGATTTAGGCCCCTGTAATTCGGGGTGACGTCCGGCAAAAAATTTTTTATACTTTTAGATAACATGCCGCGCGACTTAATCCCCGAAGAGATTAAGCAATTCTTGATCGAAAATATCGACTCGATAGCTGAACTGGAAGGCTTACTGCTGCTTAGAGGTAATCCGCATGAGTTGTGGAGCGCGAACTCGCTTGCGCAACGCCTTTACACGACGCAGGAACAGATCGAGAATGTGCTCGAACGTCTGAAATCGCTTGGTTTTCTGGCAATCAAGGAAGATGATCCGACAACTTTTTTTTATAAGCCGCGTTCTACGGGCCTTGCGCATACCGTTGACCAGATCGCCGAGGTTTATTCCAAATATCTTATAGCCGTAACAAATCTGATTCATGCTAAATCGGAAACGCGGATCCAGGAATTTGCGGACGCCTTCAAACTAAGAAAAAAGGATGGATAGACGGAGATGGTCATCGTAATCTACACCCTTTGTTCCCTGACTGCATTGCTATGTGCGTGGATGCTGCTGCGAGCCTATCGCCGTAGCGGGTACAAATTGCTGCTCTGGGGCGGACTGTGTTTTGTAGGTTTGACTCTGCACAGCTGCCTTGTGATCGTAGATAAATTTATTATTTACTACATCGATTTTTCGACTTGGCGGCTGGTCCTCGCGCTCTTATCGATGGTGGTCTTTTTATACGGGTTGATCTGGGACGCAGAATGAGGCAAATGTTATGAACCAATTCTTGTCGGGAGCAGCCGCAATGGCGGCATTTACGATCGGGTTATTCTTCCTGCGTTTCTGGAAAAAAACTCACGACCGGTTCTTTTTGTATTTCGCCGTTGCGTTCACGTTGGAAGGAATCGTTAGAACATTTCTTGGGTTGGATGTAGGCTCAAACGAAAGCGAGCCGTTGTTTTATGTCGTCAGGCTGGTCTCGTTCGTTTTGATCCTGGTCGCAATAATAGATAAAAATCGCGAAAGTCGGCAAAACAGCGTCGAATAGAAAAAGGCAGCGCAACCGCTGCCTCTTTTGCTGAAGTTTTGGTGATCCGAGAAGGACTCGAACCTTCGACCCAATGGTTAAAAGCCATTTGCTCTACCGACTGAGCTATCGGACCACGCTCGGCGATTTTTTGCCGAATTGAGTATTTTACATATTGACGTTATCGTTGGCAAGCCGATTAGCGTGCAGGCGTTTTGCCTGGATAAAGCTAAAGGCTGCAAACGGACCATAGTTACTACAACGGAGAGCCCGCGCTAATCGTCGTTCGCACTGCGTGCTTATGCCGACAGGGATGCCTGCGCTCCGGTCAGTTAAACCACGACTCCATCAGCGAATCTTTTAAGATGATAGTCTGCTCGCGCTCCGGGCCGGTTGAAATTAGGCCGATCTCGACGCCAACCTGTGCGGAGAGAAATTC
>DATJGV010000139.1:0-12284 GCA_035494575.1 Pyrinomonadaceae bacterium
CCGTCTTACCGGCAGATTCGTCTTCGTTTACGAGCGGAACAAGGCTCTGCTCCAGTTCCTTCTCTGCCTTTTTTACTTCTTCATCAAATTCTGACATTTTCCCTCTCTCCTTGTTTAAAGATCACACAAAAAATAAACGCAAGTGCGTCCCGGTTTTCCGATGAGATCTGTTCCCAGATAGTTGTAACGAAATCCAACGCGAAAAGTTCACTTTGTTTCATGGGTAAACCAGCGAGATGTCCCAAAGAATACCAGGGTTGAATATCGGGTTTTAAGTTTTGAACTTTCTCAAAAAGCGCCGCGTATTTATTTATTCGCTAGATGCTTGACAATCAATTACGCAGAATGTAAATTTAGGAATTCATGAAGTAAGTAAGTGCTTACTTATTTCCAAAGGAGACGTAATTGATCAAGGACTTTTTTGAATGTGAACACCCGGGCAGGATGTCCGGCGACCAGCGGCGGGAGCAGATCCTT
Organism: Pyrinomonadaceae bacterium; assembly: GCA_035494575.1. Classification (GTDB taxonomy): domain Bacteria; phylum Acidobacteriota; class Blastocatellia; order Pyrinomonadales; family Pyrinomonadaceae; genus OLB17. Next base: position 478 of record DATJGV010000139.1, read on the forward strand.
GAAACCGCGGTGAGGCTATTTTCTCAGAATGGTTTCAACGGTACGACGACCAAAGAGATAGCCTCGGCGGCCGGCGTGTCAGAGGCGATGGTGTTTCGTCACTTTTCGAGCAAGGACGAACTGTACGCAGCGATACTCGAACACAAATCGTGCCAGGGCGAGGCTCAGTTTCCGTGGAAAAAGAACAAGGCGCTACTGGATGCAATGGAGCAAAAAGACGATTATGCGGTCTTTTACACGATAGCTCTTAATGCAATGAACAAGCACCAGTCGGACCAGGGTTTTATGCGGCTGCTCCTCTATTTTGCGCTGGAGGAGCACGCGCTGGCCGAAAAGTTTTTTAACGAGTTTGTGCGGCAGATCTACGATTTCATCGGCGGCTATATAAAGACGAGGCAGGAAGACGGAGCGCTTCGCGAATTCGATCCGAAGATCGCCGTCAGGGCGTTTATGGGAATGCTGATCCATCACTCGCTGAACGTAATTTTGTGGGACAAGAAGCGGAGCATTTTGAACATCACGACCGAACAGGCGGCGGAAAATTTTACCGATATCTTACTGAACGGCATTAAGAAATAGAACACGATCTCCTTTAAAAAGCCTTAGTGCCTAAACCAATAATGAACAAGCAAAAAGCAATAATAGCAGCGATTTTTGTCCTTGCGGCCGCGGTATTATTCATCGGCGCGTGCCGTTCGGGTTCGGCGAATTCGACAAACGCGAATAACGAACCGCAGGTTATAGACGTCACCACGGCGGCGGCTGTCGTTAAGCCGATACCGACGTACTTTGAGGCGACGGGCAACCTTGCGAGCGATGCGCAGACCGACGTAGCGCCGGCGATCTCAGGCAAGATCGTCCAGGTCAATTTTGATGTCGGCAGCTACGTTACACAGGGCGACGTGTTGATAAGGCTTGACGACCGCGATGCACGCATAAGGCTCGAACAGTCGCAGTCGCAGCTTCAACAATCGCAATCGGCGGTCGGGCAGACACAGGCTCAAGTAGATCAGGCGCTGGCGAACGTTCGAGCAGCGCAGGCTCAGTTGGGATTAAGCGAAAACGAGCGCTTCGACATTAACGACATTGCCGAAGTGCGTAACGCGAAAGCAGCGCTGGATTTTGCAGAGGCTGAATATACGAGAAATGCAAAACTGCTTGAAACGGGTGATATTTCGCGGTCGATATTCGACCAGAAACGGACGGCGCGGGACCAGGCCCGGTCGAATTACCAGACGGCGCTGAACGGCGCGAAACAAAGATACGCGGCGATAAGCACCGCTCAGGCACAGGTCGCAACGGCGCAGGCGGCAGTAAAGGCCGCGCAGTCGGCAGTAAAGACGGCCGAAGCGCAGGTTGCCGCCGCCCAGAAGGGCGTGAACGACACGGCGGTTCTTGCTCCTATCAGCGGTTATGTCTCCGAGCGTGTAGCGGATGTCGGTGAGTACATCTCGCCGAACACGCCGAATACAAAGATCGCAACAATAGTTAGAACTTCGGTCTTGCGGCTTAAGATCGACATTCCGGAACAATCGATCGGAAAGGTCGCGACCGGGCAAAACATCTCGCTGCAGGTGAGTGCGTATCCCGACCGAAACTTTGCGGGGACAGTCGTCAGAATGTCGCCGAGCGTGAACGCAACGGCCCGCACGCTGACGGTCGAGGCTGAAGTTCCGAATCCGGACGGTCTGCTGAAACCGGGCCAGTTTGCAACAGTTCGCATAACGCAGTCGAAGCCTGAGCCGGCGGTAATGATACCCGCTGTCGCGGTCCGAACCGACGGTGACGTTAGCCGCGTTTACGTGGTCAAGGACGGCGTGGCACGCGAGCAATTAGTACAGCTTGGCCTGCTCGAAAACGACCTGATACAGGTCAAACAGGGCGTGGTCGAAGGCGATATGGTGGCGACGAGCAACGTAGATAAATTGACGGATGGAGTGATGGTTAGGCAATAGATCAGTCCCGAGGTCCGAGTTCGGAGTTCAGAGTCGCAAGAGAAGGCGAGTCTTCGAAAAATTCTCCGATTCGGAACTCTGAACTTCGAAGTCTGAATTTAGAAGAATTATGCAATGGCTAGCAGAAATATGCGTTAAGCGTCCCGTATTTGCGACGATGTTGATTATGTCGCTGGTGGTTGTCGGCGCGTTTGCCTTTTTTAGCCTTGGGGTCGATCTGTTTCCAAAGATCGACTTTCCGACGATAACCGTAACCGTGACAAATCGCGGCGCGTCCCCGCAGGAGATGGAGACGGAGGTCACCGACAAGATCGAGGAAGCCGTGAACACGATCAGCGGCATCGACGAACTCCGTTCGACATCCCTCGAAGGCATCACGCAGGTCTTCGTCCAGTTCGTTCTTGAAAAGGACGTGAACGTTGCGGCGCAAGAGGTCGAAAACCGCGTTCAGACTGTTATACCGAACCTTCCCGAGACGGCCGACCAGCCGACCGTGCAAAAACTCGACACGGACGCCGCGCCTGTTCTGCGTATTTCGGTTTCGGCTCCGGCCTCGTTGCGCGACGTGACCGAGGTTGCGAAACACCAGATCAAGGAACGGATCGAATCGGTCAGCGGCGTCGGCCAGGTCACCATAATCGGTGGCCGCGAACGGCAAATAAATGTCTGGGTCGATCCGGACAAGATGCGGTCGTACAACATCACGCCGGCTGAGATTTCTGCGGCGCTCAATATCCAGAACATGGAGTTTCCGAGCGGCAGGCTCGACCAGGGACAGACAGAAACCAGCGTGCGCACCATCGGTAAGATCAAAAAGCCCGATGAATTTAACGATGTGGTGGTCGCAACACGCGGCACCTATCAGGTCAAGGTGAAGGACATAGGTTATGTCGAGGACGGCGGCGAGGATATCCGCTCCGAGGCTCGGCTTAACGGCAAGCCGGCGGTGACTCTTATCGTTTCCAAGCAGTCCGGCCAGAACACGGTCGCGGTCGCGCACGACATCAAGGAGCGGCTTAAAGAAATACAGGGTGATCCGGCAAACGGTGTAAAAGGTACCCTGCCTTCGGGATATGAGGTCCGCATCATCGGCGACAACTCGATCTTTATCGAAAATTCGTTGCACGCCATCGAGGAACATTTGGTGGTCGGTTCGATCCTGGCGTCCATTGTCGTGTTCCTGTTCCTATGGAGTTTTCGCTCGACGATCATTGCGGCGCTTGCGATCCCAACGTCCATCATATCGACATTTGCGTTGATGTACGCGATGGGTTACACGCTCAATTCGATCACGATGCTGGCGCTGACGCTTATGGTCGGTATTGTTATCGACGACGCCATCGTTGTGCTCGAAAATATCTTCCGGTTTATCGAAGAAAAGGGAATGAACCCGTTCCAGGCTGCGATCGAAGGAACACGCGAGATCGGCATGGCGGTTCTGGCAACGACGCTTTCACTTATGGCGGTGTTCGTGCCGATCGGATTTATGCAGGGCATCGTGGGCCGGTTTATGTCGAGCTTCGGTTTGACGGCGGCGTTTGCCGTCGGCGTGTCGCTGATCGTTTCATTTACATTAACGCCAACGCTGGCCGCGCGGCTGATCAAACGTAAAGAGGAAAAAACAAGCGTCGAAATAACAGGTGTCGAAGAGGATGCAGAGCTGCAGGGCGACGCGTTGTGGAATAACGGACCTACCGTGCATGAGCTTGAAAAGGAAAGCCACTACACAGGCTGGTTCCGTCATGTGGACGGTGTTTATGCGTGGCTGCTGCGGTTCTCGATGGCCCATCGCTGGGTCATTGTGACGCTGTGTGTTCTCGTTTTTCTCGCGATCATTCCGCTGTTCATGTTCGTCGGCAAGAACTTTTTGCCGGTGGACGACCAGTCGCAATTTGAAGTTTCGGTCCGGGCGCCCGAAGGCTACAGCCTAAGCGCATCGGCTCAGACAATGGAGCGGATCGCGACAGAGATACGCAAGATGCCGGGTGTCACCGACACACTCGTAACCGTCGGCGGAGGAACAGCGCAGGTTGTTAATGCTGGTTCGATCTACGTTAAGCTGGCCGATATTGACGACCGCCCTAAATCGCAGGAACAGATGATGGCGGATACGCGCGAGCTGTTGACAGATAAACAGAAATTCCCCGTCGAGCTTCGCACTGCGGTACAGCAGGTCGCGGCCTTTTCCGGCGGCGGTTTTCGCAACGCAAATATCCAATTTATTATTACTGGTCCCGATCTGAAAAAGCTCGAAGAATATTCGGCAAAGGTCCTCGAAAAGTTAAAAACGATACCCGATGCGGTTGACGTCGATTCGACATTGATAAGCGGCAAGCCGGAAGTTCAGCTTCACGTTGACCGCGACACCGCGGCCGATCTTGGAGTGCGCGTCGGCGATGTATCGCAGGCGCTGAATACGCTGATCGCTGGACAGGAGGCGACGACTTTCAACGAAGGCAAGGACCAGTACGAGGTTCGCGTGCGGGCGATCAATCAGTTCCGCACAAGCGTTGAAGGCCTGAAACGCGTGATCGTGCCGTCGACGAAGGTCGGATGGGTAACGCTCGACCGTGTCGTTAAGGTCGAAAGCGGAACCGGACCGAGCTCGATTGACCGAACCAACCGCCAACGGCAGGTTACACTGCTAGCCAATACGAAACCGGGCGGTTCTGCTGCAAGCATTACCGACGCACTCGACAAATACGTTAAGAACGACCTGAAGCTGCCGCCCGAATACAAGTCGGGGTACGTTGGACAGTCGAAGGAAATGGGCAAGGCTGGATTTTACTTCCTGTTGGCCATTTCGCTGTCGTTCGTCTTCATGTACATCGTACTGGCCGCGCAGTTCGAATCGTTCATTCATCCGGTGACGATATTGCTGACACTGCCGCTGTCGATACCGTTCGGCATCTTCAGTTTGTTGATAACCGGCCAGACAGTAAATATCTTTTCGGGGCTCGGGCTGCTGCTGCTTTTCGGTGTTGTAAAGAAAAACGCGATTCTGCAGATCGACCACACGAACACACTACGCTCACGCGGGCTTAACCGGTACGACGCCATCATACAGGCGAACCGCGATCGTTTGCGGCCGATCCTGATGACAACCATTGCCCTGGTCGCCGGTATGATCCCGCTGATCGCTTCGTCAGGCGCGGGTTCGGGGACCAACCGCTCGATCGGAGTCCTGGTCGTCGGCGGGCAATCGCTTTGTCTACTGCTCACGCTGCTGGCCGTACCTGTGTTCTATTCGATCTTTGACGATATGAGCTCTGTGCATATTTTCAGGCGGATCGGTGATTTTTCGGATTGGATGTTTGGCGGAATAAGACGGCGGTTTGCGTCGGCGACGAGTTCGCTGTTTAGCAAGCAGTAAATGATCCGTGGTTTTACATTGCCTCCAGCTTTAGCTGGAGGAGAGCGAAGTAGAAAAAAGCGGGCTTTAGCCCAATTTGATTTGTCGCTGCGATGATTGGATTTAATAAGTTTGGCTAAAGCCAGTTGTTACAGGCACAACCAATACACGGTCGGGTCGAAAGGCCGACCATAATACAAGGGATTTATGCGTAAGCAATTATATTTATCGATAATATTTACATTATTGGCGGGCGCAAGTTTTGCATCGGCGCAGGACGCGACACCAACCCCGACGGCAACACCGACTCCGCCGCCGGCAACGGTTCCGGACAAGCAAAACGTTAAGCCTGAGGATCTTAAGGGAGTTCCGTCGATCGCGCCGAATTACCAGTCAGAAGACCGCAGTTTGCCCGATCTCGGACGCGTCGGCGTCGATATGACCGAACAGAAGCCTCTAACGGTGCGCGAGGCAATCGCGATGGCGCTCGAAAATAACAAGGACATTGAAGTCACGCGGCAAAACGTCAAGATCGCAGAATTCGATCTGAAAGCGGCTCGCGGAGCCTACGAACCGAGGTTCTCGGGCCAGTCGTATTATGAAAAAACCAAAGCGCCCGTGTTCAGCTTTTTTGCGGGCGGGCCGAACTTTTCTCTGGACCAGTCGAACATCGTTGGTAATGCGGGAATTACCGGATTGATCAAACCGACGGGCGGAAGTTTCAGCGTGCAGGCGAACAACACGCGGAATACGACCAATAATATTTTTACGTCGGTAAATCCGACCTATACGTCGAACCTGACTTTTGCGTTTACGCAGCCGCTTTTGCGCGGACGGGCATTTGACCAAAACCGCAGGACGATCGAGGTCGCAAAGAAAAATCTTTCGCTTACGGACGAACAGTTTCGGCAACGGACGATCGAGATCATTACTAACGTCCAGCGTGCGTACTGGGACCTTACATTTGCCTTGAGAAATTTGCAGGTTCAGCGCGACGGCGTTCGCGACGCAAAACAGCAGCTTGAGCACAACAAGCGTCTTGTCGAGGAAGGCCAGCTTGCTCCGATAGACATCGTTGCTGCCGAAACCCAGGTCGCAAATTTCGAACAAGCGGTTTACGACGCTCTGAATAATGTTACCGTCGCCGAAAACACTCTGAAAAATCTCGTCTCGCCGGACAGGAATAATCCGATCTGGACGGAATCGGTTTTGCCGACCGACCCGGTCGATGCGGACATACCGGTGACGACGCTGAACGATGCATTGACGGCGGCGCTGCAAAATCGTCCCGAACTCGAAGTGAATCAAACGCAGAAGGAGATCAACTCGATCGATCAGAAATTTTATAAGGAGCAGACGAAGCCGCAGATCGATCTTGTCGCGAATTACACGATGACAGGTGCGGCCGGAACGTTTAACCCAAATGTCGTAAACCCGCTGAGTGGAAGCGGTTCGACGCTTGCGCTCAATCAGGTGATCGAACGGGTCAACGATCTGACGCCCAACCAGACCCCGATCAATCCAGTTCTAATTACTACGCCGCCATCGCTTCCCGATTATTTGAATGGCGGCTACGGCCAGGCGCTCGGCAACCTGTTCGGAAACCGGTATCCGTCATTCCGTGTCGGCGTCCAATTCAACCTGCCGCTGTTTGGCGATAAGACGGCGCGAGCTCAATACGGCCGCTCCAAGGTCGAGGGCGACCGGCTTCAAACACAACGTGAGCAGCTTGAGCAAAACATCCAGGTTGATGTCCGTAATGCTCTACAGATGATGCGGACGGCTGAGGCACGGCTTCGCGCCGCCGCTATAGCCCGCGAAAATTCCGAAAAGCAATACGAATCCGAACAGCGAAAGCTGGACGCCGGCCAGTCGGATGTTTACAAGGTCCTGGATCGTCAGACTGCATTGACGACAGCCCGCAGCAACGAGCTGCGCGCACAGACCGAGCTTAACAAATCGATCGCTGACCTGCAGCGTGCGACGGGAAATTCGCTAAAGGCAAACAACGTTGAGGCAAGGCTGAGACACTAACGCAGTCGATTGTCACTTTGACGGAGAACCTTTAACTCACCGCATCGTGAAATATCACGCCAAGCGTGTGCCTTTCAGCGTCTAAAACCTCGCTGACGCCGTGGCGCATTGCTGCACGGTAATATCCGCGCGTTCCTTTTACGGGGCGAAAGTTCGTCGTAAAAATTATCATGTCGCCTTTTCTCGGTTTTAGGACGATTGCTTTTGTCTGCGCGCGGGCTACCTGCTCGGTCATTACAAATTCACCGCCGGTGTAGTCTTCGTCAGGTTCGTTAAGAAAGAAAGCTAGCTGCATCGGAAAATAGACTTCGCCATAAAGATCCTGATGCAGGGTGTTGTATCCGCCCTTTTCATATTTCAGAATCAGCGGCGTCGGTTTTGTTTGGCCGTGATCATGACAGAGCTTTTGCAAGCCGTCGAATGTTGCCGGAAACCGCATGTTTAAATTCAGTTGCTCCGCCCACGTGTTTGCGATCGGAGCAAGCTGCGTGTAAATCTCTTCTCTGGCGGTTTGAACAAGATCGGGCAACGGATAATCAAAGTATTTATATTCGCCACGCCCGAAGCGGTGTCGTTCCATAACCACGATTTTTCGGTAAATGAAATTGTCGTAATTCTCGATGAACTCATCGCAATACTTCGATGGCATTACTCGCGGGATCAAAGCGTAGCCTTTTTCGTGCATATCGCGGGTTATATGCTGCCAGTCGATATTCGCAAATATCTCCACGTGATTTTTCGCGGCTCTTATGGCGTCCTTCATAATATTCCAGTTCTCCGTGTCCGGCGCGATCTCTGCGTTAGATCATTTTGAAACGCCAAGACCGCAGTGGACACAGAGAATATTCAAAAGCATTTGTGGTCTATTTTGATTTTATTTTTTTTGCAACTTCCTTTTCCCGTCTTAGTAGCCGTTCCTTACGCTCGATTCCCCAGCGATAGCCGCTTAGTTTTCCGTTCGATGCAATGACGCGATGGCATGGGTTGACGAGTGCGACGGGATTCGTCGCACAGGCCCGCGCAACCGCGCGAACCGATTTCGGATTGCCAAGCTTTTCGGCGATTTCGGCATACGAGCGCGTCTCGCCGTATGGAATTTTGCGAAGTTCGGACCAAACGCGCATCTGGAACGCGCTTGCACGCAGGTCGAGCGGCAGTGTCAGAATCGTCTTTTCGCCTTCAAGGCTTCGCAAGATCGCGTTGACCGCGCCTTTTAACAATGCGTCGTTATTGCTCATCTCCGCTGCAAAAAATTCATTTTCAAGCTCGTTTTTCAGCGAGTCTGCGTCATCGCCAAAGCTGACCGAACAGATACCCTTTTCGGTTGCGGCAACCATCAGCTTGCCGAGCGGCGAGTCCGCGATCGTGTAGTTAATTGTCATGCCTTTTCCGCCTTTTTTATATATTGCCGGCGTCATTCCCAGACGCTCGGCGGCTTTTTCGTAAAGCGAACGGCTTGAGCCAAATCCGCTCTCATACAACGATGTTGTAACATCGGTTTCTCTAACGTTCTTCTTAAAATTTTCGATCCGCATCATATCCGTTACCTCTTTTGGTGAAAGGCCTAATATGGCCTTAAATGTCTTTTGTAAATGACCGGGACTAACGTTCAGCCGGCTGCTCAATTCGTCAACTGTCGGGACTTCCATTTCGTCCGAGTGCAAAATTTCGAATGCCTTTTGGATAAGCGTTGCCGCTGCTCCCGGAAAATATTCGTTTTTCGGCTTGCAGCGAAGACACGCTCGATACCCTGCCTTTTCCGCATCCGTCGGCGTCGCAAAAAATGAAACGTTCTCCCGTTTCGCGGTTTTTGACGAACACGACGGCCGGCAAAAAATGCCCGTTGTCTGAACTGCAAAGTAAAAGATGCCGTCAAACTCCGGATTTTTCGTCTCGACGGCGTGCCACCGCCAGTCGATCGCGTTCCCTTGTTTTGATAATTGCTCCCTCATCATGATTACAAGTTTATATGCTTCAACCGTCGCGTTCTATCCGAAATCGGTTCTGCAATTTTTTATTTAGAAATATTGAGAAATTTGAACGCGACGAACATTTTTGAAGGGCCAAATAAAACGAATAAACTGAAAGCTTTAACATTTCTGAACCAACAAAACATTGAACGTGCGGGTACTCAGCCGGCCGTCACAAAATTGCCCGTTTCACCCATATTTGGTATCTTTGTAGATTGTACGTTTACTTAATATAGTTATAAACAGGACTTATAGAATGGCAACTGCAGCAGAGAAGTTTAATAAGAGATCGGTTAATACAAAGAACGGCAAAACTGTTGTCGCCGAAAAGGCGCAAACGACCGAGGCTGACGGATTTAATCCTGACGATAAAACTCAAAAAACCGCCAAATCCGAAACTCCGGCGGCTGTCGGCCCGGCCGCTGCAAAGCCGGCTGACCGGCGCGGACTCGACGAAAAAGCTCTCGTCGGCATCTACCGCACAATGTACATGTCGCGGCGCATCGACGACAAAGAGATACAGCTCAAAGGCCAGAACAAGATCTTTTTCCAAATATCCGGCGCGGGCCATGAAGGCGTGCTTGTTGGCGCGGCACTTGCCATGAAACCGGGTTATGACTGGTTCTTTCCGTACTATCGTGACCGTGCTCTGATGCTCGGTTTGGGAATGACCGCGCAGGAGATGCTGTGGTCGTCAGTCGGCGCCGAGGCCGACCCCAATTCGCACGGCCGCCAGATGCCTTCACACTGGGGTAGCGTGAAATTAAACGTTCCGTCGCAATCGTCGTGCACGGGTTCGCAGGCTCTGCACGCCGTCGGAGCTGCCGAGGCAAGTTATCGTGCGTCAATCTCGGAAGAACTGAGAGAAAAGGTCGAAGGTTTTAAGGGCGACGAGGTCGTCTATATGTCCATCGGCGACGGCACGACCAGCGAGGGTGAGGTTTGGGAAGCCCTGAACACCGCCAGCAACCTGAAACTGCCTGTAATTTTTCTCGTCGAAGACAATGGTTACGCGATCTCCGTTCCGGTCGAAGTAAATACCCCAGGCGGTGATATTTCAAAACTCGTTTCGGGATTTCCGGACCTGTATATACAAAACTGCGACGGCACCGACCCTCTCGAATCGTACGAGACGTTTCAACGCGCTGTTGCTTATTGCCGCGAACGCAAAGGCCCGGCGTTTATTCATGCTAAAGTTGTTCGTCCGTATTCACATTCGCTGTCGGACGACGAAAAACTCTATCGTCCTGAAGAAGAACGTCAGGCCGAGGCCGCGATCGACCCGATCAGGACCTACGCCGAATTTCTGATGACCGAAGGCATCGCTTCGTCTGAAGACCTTGAGGCTCTCCGAAAGGAGGTTGATGCCGAGGTCAACAAGGCGGCCGACATCGCCATAGAAACACCGCAGCCCGACCCGAAGTCGGCTTTACGCAATGTTTTTTCTGAGGATGTCGACCCGACATCCGCCGAGTTTGACACCGAAGAAGGAGCGGAATTGTCCGGCAACCCGGGCACGATGGTCGATCTCATTAACCGGTGCCTGCACGAAGAAATGGAGCGTGACGAGGCGATCATCGTCTTCGGCGAAGACGTTGCGGATGCGTCGCGCGAGCAATATCTCGAACGAGTTAAAGGCAAGGGAGGCGTGTTTAAGGTCACGGCGAATCTGCAGAGAAAGTTCGGCTCGGCCCGCGTTTTTAATTCGCCGCTTGCCGAGGCAAATATCGTCGGCCGTGCTGTCGGGTTGTCTCTTCGCGGGCTCAAACCAGTCGTCGAGATTCAGTTTTTCGATTACATTTTTCCGGCCATGCACCAGATCCGCAACGAGGTGGCTGTGATGCGTTGGCGCTCGGACGGTGACTCGAAATGCCCGATGGTCATTCGCGTTCCGGTTGGCGGTTATCTGAAGGGCGGAGCGGTTTATCACTCGCAATCGGGCACAACGCTGTTTTCGCATACGCCGGGTCTGCGCATCGCTTATCCCTCAACCGCGTTGGACGCCAGTGGCTTACTTCGCACGTCGATTCGCTGCGACGACCCGGTGCTGTTCCTCGAACACAAGCATCTTTACCGGCAGGTTTACAACAAATCGCAGTACCCGTCGAAGGATTTTCTGATCCCGTTCGGCAAGGCCAGAAAGGTCCGCGATGGAAACGACGTGACTATCGTAACTTTCGGCGCGCTGGTGGAACGTTCAAACCAGGCTGCAAAACGCCTTGAGCAGCAAGGAATCACCGTCGATCTTATCGACCTCCGCACGCTGGTTCCGTACGACTGGGAAGCGATCGCCGAATCCGTCAAGAAAACATCGCGCGTGATCGTCGCTCACGAAGACTCGCTCTCATGGGGCTACGGCGCCGAGATCGCCGCCCGCATTTCCGATGAGCTATTTGAGTACCTCGACGCCCCGGTCCGCCGTGTTGGCGCGACAGATACATTTGTAGCTTACGCTCCGCAGGTCGAAGATTTCATCCTTCCTCAGTCGGATGATGT
>DATJGV010000140.1:0-3942 GCA_035494575.1 Pyrinomonadaceae bacterium
ATGCAACTTGGCGCGACCGCCGCGATTGCGATACTGGCGCTTTCCGTCGGCTGGTTACTGTATGACTCGAACCGGCTACGGAACGAGGTTCTTGTCGCGCGAAATGAACGATCGGAAACCGAAGGTGCCCTGAATGAGAAGCTTCGGCAAAAAGAGCAGGAATTGCAGGAAAAAAGCCAGGCACAGAATAGCGATTCCGAGACTGTGGGAGCGCTCGAGGACGAAATTGAACGGCTAAAAGGCGAACTGAATGAAGAGAGGAAAAAGCCGACGCTGTCCAAGACGCAGGAATCCGCGCCGGCGACGCCGCTTATCGCGACAGTGATGCTGATCGGAACCCGCGGCGGCAACCTTCCGACACAGATCATGCTCGCACCCGAGACAAAAATCCTAAACCTGCGAATACCCATAAACCCTGACGACGGCAAGGAATTTGATGTGAAGGTAACGGGCGATTCAGGCGTTCTTGTTGACAGCAACAAGATCGTTCCTCGCGCCATAAAAGGCGGCCGCATTTTGTCTGTCAATATACCAGCCGACAAGCTTCACGAAGGCTTTTATCAGGTATTAACACGAAACGAAGAAGGCGAGGAGAGAACGCGATCATTTGTGATCAAACCGAAGTAGGACGTACGTACAATGCGAATGAGCGACAAAAATTTTAGAAAGATCAAAGCTGCATTTCGAAGGTCGTGCGCCGCCTTCCTAACCTTTTCGCTTGTCTCGACATTTTTTGTTTTTTCCGCGATCCGCGCTCAGAATTCGGTAGTTCAAACAAAGCGTTTCAAGCCTGAGTTGGTCGTGCAGACCGGGCATTCCGGCAAGATTTCCTCTATCGCTTTTAGTCCGGACGGGAAGATCATTGCGAGCGGTGGAACCGACGAAACTCTCAGACTTTGGGAAGCCGAAACCGGTAAGGAGCTCCGTGTATTTTCGGGCCTGAAATCCAATGTCGGTTCGCTTGCGTTTAGCCCCGACGGAAAGGTGCTGGCGGCCGAGGCATATTTTTCGCTGAGGCTTTGGGACGTAGCGACTGGACGCGAGCTGATACCCCCAATAGCCCAAAACTGGAATGTGAGTTCGGTCGCGTTTAGTCCGGACAGCCAAATGGTTGCAGCCGGCAGCAACGACCAAACAACGCGTGTCTGGGACGCCAGGAGCGGGAAGGAATTGTACAAATTCGGAGACGTAAAGGGTTATGTCGTCGAGCCCAATGGAGCAGGACATATCCCCGAGGAAGCGGTAAGAGCGGTGGCTTTCAGCCCGACTGAAAATATTTTGGCGTCCGCGGGCGCGGATGGCAAGATCCGATTTTTTAATATTGCAAATGGGGCGTTAGCTAAAACGCTTGTAGGCCATACGTCGCCGATTCATTCAATAGTATATTCCGCCGATGGCAAAAAGCTTATTAGCGCTAGCGAAAATGAGATCAGGATCTGGAACACCGAAAGCGGAGATCTGGTCAGAGATACCGGTTCAAACGCAATATATGACTCAACTAAAAAAGTAGCGTCGATCACATTAGGCCCGGACGGAAATACCTTGTGCGTTTTGGACAATAACAGCAACCTGACATTGTTCGCTCTGGACGGCAGTTGGAAACCAAGAAACCTTCAGGCCAAAAGCGGCGGAACATTTGATCTGGTTGCGTTTGGGCCGGGCGGCGAAACCATTGCGACCGCCGGCTCGGGAGTCTTCGGTAACGCCGAGATAAGATTGTGGAATAAGACAGAGGGAAAAGAATTAACGACGCTTACGGGTAATGCTAACAAGGTCTACACGATGAGCTTAAGCCCGAATGGGTCTAAACTGGCCGCGGCGGATGATTATTCCACGATAAACATTTGGAATGCGTCGCGAAACGATCCGGTCAGGTCCGTAAAGACCCAAACCAGCCGGGACGTCAAAACGATCTCGAGCGGCAGTACAGGCTTTCCTTCGATCGCCTTTAGTCCTGATTCGCGGGCGCTGGCGGTCGGCAGCATTGGGGGTACTGAGATCTTTGACTCGGACACGAACGTTCTTCAGGTCAAGCTAGAGAAAGCAAAGGTCGATTACTCGGGACATCCGCTTGCGTTTACGCCGGACGGGAACTCGATCCTGGTCGCTGGTCCCGCAGACCTTTCACTCTGGGACCTGCGATCCGCGTCTCCGGTCCGAACGTTTGGCCGATATTCTCTGGAAAACTGGTTGTCGCGGCCTACCTCGATCGCGGTCGACCGCTCTGGGAAGTATTTGGCGGGCGGCAGTACGGACGGAGTGACGCGTCTCTGGGATCTAAATTCTGGAAATGAGCTTCGAACCCTTTGCGGACAAAAGGGCCCGATCACGTCGGTCGCATTCAGCCCGGACGGCAGGTTTTTAGCAACCTCGGAAAAACTTGGCAATTTTGCGGTCTGTGATGTCGAAACCGGAAACCAGGTTTTTGGCTTCGACGACGGATCGGGTTCGCTCAATGTCGAACAAATTGCGTTTAGCCCGGATTCGGCAAAAATCGCCGCGGTTGATATTTTTGGCAAGATACGGATATGGGACCTCAAGACAATCAAATTAACAAGCACATTTGTCGGACAAGCAGATTCAGGGGCGAAACAGTCAATTGCGTTCAGCCCGAACGGGAAAGTCCTTTTCAGCATAAGCGGGCGGGCGAAGATCGATGCCTGGAATCTTGCCGAAAACAGTAAGGCCGCCTCGCTCATCACCATAGGAAAAGACGACTGGGCAGTCGTGACGCCCGACGGATACTTTAATGCATCTGACGGCGCGCAGGCTCTAATGCATTTTGTGCTGACCGATCCGCAAACAGGCTATGAAACGATCTCGCTTAAACAGGTCGGCTCCAAGCATTGGGACACTGATCTGCTGCAAAAGGTTTTTAACGGCGAAAGCCTGCCCTCGACTGCGGATTTTTCGATCACACTTTTTCCTGACGTCCGGATCGAGCAGGCCGCGTCCGGCTCGCCTTCGCTCAAGATCGATCTTAAAAACCGCGGCGGCGGCATCGGTCGGGTCGAGGTGCGCGTGAACGGAGGTGAATTAACGCCGGATGCCAGTGCGGGCCGATCGATCGACCGGCGATCCGGGGCCGCTCAGTTAACTGTAAACATCCCCAAGGATCGGCTTCGACCAGGTGACAACGAAGTTGACGTAATTAGCTGGAACATCGAGGGCGACGTCCAAAGCAATAATTATCCGGTGGCTCTTAACCTGGCCGACAACGGCCTCGTCTCGAAGGGCGCGACGTTAACGGGTAATAAGACAGCCAAGCCGCCGTCGGAGATCGATTACTACGCTATAGTGTCCGGTATTTCGAATTACAGCGGCCCTATTAACCTTCGCTATTCGGCAAAGGATGCCGAAGATATGGCGAGGGCTCTGACTCTGGCTGCGCGCAGATATTTTTGTGCTGATGAGATCGCTGCTAATAAACCGTGCCTGCGGGTTCATGTCAGGCTGTTGAGCACGGAAACTGATGAGAGGATACGGTTTGACGGGCAACGGTATGTACCTGATTTCGAGCGACTCGATCCAATAAAGACCAGCTATGAGAAAGTCTTCACGGATATTGCCGGCAAAGCAAAAGCGGACGACGTCGTGGCTGTGTACTTTTCAGGACATGCTACGACGATAAACACAGAAGAAGCTGTGCGCGAAAGTGCGATCGCGGATACCTATCTCTACGCAACTCGCGACGCCACGACCCTCGCCGCCTCGGCTTTCGCAAATGAGACGGAGCGTGCGGCTAAAACCGTGAGCAGTCTGGAACTTGCAAAATGGCTTTCGAAGATCAAGGCGGAGAAGAAGGTGTTGGTCCTTGACACCTGTGCGGCAGGGGCGGTTCAGAAAGATCTTGCGGATGTACGAGCCGGCGATTCGCTGCAGACAAGGTCGATCGAGCGTTTGCGGACGCGGACCGGTTTTTTTGTATTGATGGGAAGTGCC
>DATJGV010000141.1:0-7789 GCA_035494575.1 Pyrinomonadaceae bacterium
TGGCTGTAGGGGAAGCGCGAAAAATCAGGAAGATGAGGCAAATAGTAATATGAACAACTCTCATGCAGAAAAATCAGAAAAACAAGGAGTATCAATAAGGCAGCTTGACGAGACCGATCTGGGAACGGCGGATCATATCTTTCGCGTAGCCTTTGGCACTTTTATGGGCGCTCCAGAGCCGGAAAATTTTTTTGGCGATACCGATTACGTTAAGACTCGATGGCGGGCCAATCCGGAAGCGGCATTTGCCGCCGTGTCTGGCGATGAGGTGATCGGGTCAAATTTTGCCGGTGACTGGGGAAGTGTTGGCTTCTTCGGGCCGCTAACTGTCCGACCGGATTTTTGGGACAAAGGTGTCGCTACGCGTCTGATGGAACCGGTCATGGCGATGTTTGATAGGTGGGGTATCAAACACGCTGGTCTTTTCACCTTTGCTCAAAGCCCAAAGCACGTTGGTTTGTATCAAAAATTCGGCTTTTTCCCAAGATTTCTTACCGCGATCATGTCAAAACAAGTCGACCCGGCAAAACAGGTGGCTGGCTGGACAATGTTTTCCGAAGGATCCGAAACGGACCGGAAGAAAGTTATCAGTTCGTGTGCAGACCTTACTGATAAAATTTTTGATGGGCTCGATCTTGAAATGGAAATAAGGGCAGTTGCGAATCAAAACTTGGGCGAGACGGTCCTACTTTACGATAACAGCGGGTTATCAGGGTTTGCGGTATGTCATGCCGGAGCTGGGACCGAGGCCGGAAGCGGCACATGCTATATCAAATTCGCAGCAGCGCGTCCAGGTCCAGGTGCAGCCAAAAATTTTGGGCGCTTGGTGGAAGCCTGCGAGCAAATGGCCGCGGCCAAAAACCTGTCTCGCATCGTTGCCGGTGTCAACACTGCCCGCTCTGAGGCTTACCGGATGCAGCTGGCGGCAGGTTTCCGCACTGATTTTCAGGGTGTGGCAATGGAAAGACCGAATGAAGCGGGTTACAACAGGCCTGACATTTATGCAATCGACGATTGGCGCTAATGCACTACGGCAGGTACGAAACCTGCCGCTTACGAAATCATTCCTCGTCCTCACGCAGTTTCTCCAGGACCGAAAAATCTTCGAGCGTGGTAACGTCGCCAGCGACCTTTCCGCTGGACGCAAGTTCGCGTAGCAGGCGGCGCATTATCTTGCCTGAACGTGTCTTTGGCAGCGTGTCGGTAAAGCGGATGTCGTCAGGTTTTGCGAGCGCGCCGATCTCTTTTGCAACATGGTGCCGCAACTCTGTTTTTAGAGCTTCGCTTCCGGTACGGCCGCTTTCGAGCGTTACAAATGCAGCGATCGCCTGGCCTTTCAGATCGTCCGGACGGCCGACGACGGCGGCTTCGGCAACAGCTTCGTGTGAAACGAGTGCAGACTCCACTTCGGCGGTTCCCAAACGGTGGCCGCTGACATTTATCACGTCATCGACACGTCCCATTATCCAGTAATATCCGCGTTCGTCGCGGCGTGCGCCGTCACCGGCAAAATAGCTGTGCGGTATCTCAGACCAGTAGGCCTGTTTGTAACGTTCGTCATCGCCCCAAAGTGTGCGTAGCATCGACGGCCATGGATGTTTGATAACGAGATAGCCGCCTTCGTTGTCGCCAACCGGGACGCCCGCCTTGGTTACGATGTCGACAATGACACCGGGCAGCGGCAGCGTTGCCGTTCCGGGTACCGTCGGCGTCGCTCCGGGCAGCGGCGATATCATTATGCAGCCGGTTTCGGTTTGCCACCATGTATCGACGATCGGGCATCGCGCTTTACCGATTATCTCGTGGTACCACATCCACGCTTCTGGGTTTATCGGTTCGCCAACCGTTCCGAGCAGCCGCAGAGACGAAAGATCGTGTTTCAGCGGATATTGATTGCCCCATTTTATAAATGCCCGAATTGCGGTCGGCGCAGTGTAAAAAATACTGATCTTATGGCGTTCGATCAATTGCCAAAACCGATCAAAATCGGGGTAATTTGGCGCGCCCTCGTACATAAAAACGGTCGCGCCGATAGCCAACGGACCATACACCACGTAACTGTGTCCGGTCACCCAGCCTATGTCGGCGGTGCACCAATACACATCTTCGTCCTTAAGGTCGAAGACCATCTTTGTCGTGTATGCAGCCTGCGTTAAATAACCGCCGGTCGTATGCAAGATCCCCTTTGGCTTGCCGGTCGTTCCAGATGTGTAAAGAATGTATAGTGGATGCTCGGCGTCGAGCTCCTCAGCAGGACAATTGGCATCGACGGTTTCCATCATCTCGTGCCACCAGTGGTCACGGCCGTGCGTCATCGCGATATCTGAGCCCGTTCGTTTGAATACGACGATGCTGCTTACACTTGGACATTGTGCCGCCGCTTCGTCAACGATTGCTTTTAGTTTTATTTCATGGCCGCGCCGATAGCCGCCGTCAGCAGTGATGATAACCTTGACCTGGCCGTCGTTTACCCGGTCGCGTATCGCGTCCGCCGAAAAGCCGCCAAATATGACAGTGTGTGTTGCTCCGATGCGGGCGCAGGCGAGCATTGCTATTGCCAACTCGGGTACGAGCGGCATATAGAGCGCGACGCGGTCGCCTTTGTTTACGCCAAGCTTCTTCAATACGTTTGAAAATTTGCAAACCTGGCGATGAAGCTGCAGATACGTAAGCGTGCGGACCTCGCCTGGCTCGCCTTCCCAAATAAACGCGGCCTTGTTTTTCCGCCAGGTTTCTAGATGTCGGTCAAGGCAGTTGTAGGCGACATTGATCTTTCCGCCGACGAACCATTTTGCAAACGGTTCGTTCCATTCGAGAGTCTTGTCCCATTTTTTGAACCAATGGAGCTCATCGGCCTGTTTAGCCCAGAAAGCCTCAGGGTCGGCTGCCGCGTCGTTATAGAGCTTTTCGTATTCCTCAAAGCTTTTTACGTAGGCGTGTGCCGAAAATTCGTTTGACGGTGGAAAAACGCGGGATTCGCTCAGAACGGATTCGATCTCTTTGGGTGTCGACATAGGATTTAAGTATAAATTATTGAGCCGCCGAGTTTAAAACGGCGTTGAACGAGCATTCTGGTAATCGTGGTTCATAGGATAACAACCACGTCTGAGATTTTGGAATCGCGTTTTAAGCGTGTAAACTTTCCGAAGTAATTTTCTTTTGTTTCCGCGGTGTAAAACTCTTTCCTGATCGCCGCTTTGTTTCGAAAACTATGACGCTGCTTGCAATGGATCATATCACCAAGGAATTTCCTGGTGTTAAGGCTCTGGACGGCGTGAGCCTCACGCTGGAGCCGGGCGAATTTCACGCGCTGGTCGGCGAGAACGGCGCCGGAAAATCGACGCTGATGAAAGTGCTGTCAGGCGTGTATCCGTATGGTTCGTACGGCGGTGACATCAGGATCAACGATGAGGTGAAGCAGTTTCGCGGCGTGCGCGATTCGGAAAACGCCGGCGTCGCGATCATCTTTCAGGAGCTGTCCCTCGTTAAGGAACTCACGGTCGGCGAAAACATTTTTCTCGGTCGCGAGCCGTCGAGCTTTGGCATAGTCAACTGGTCCGAACTTTATCACAGGGCCTCAAAGCTGCTGCAAGATCTCAACCTCAACATCGACCCTCGAGTAAAGGTCGGAAGCCTCGGCATCGGTCAGCAGCAGCTTGTCGAGATCGCAAAAGCTCTGTCACAAAAAGCTAATATTCTGGTGCTGGACGAGCCGACAGCGGCACTGACCGAGTCGGAAGTCGAAACGTTGTTTGTCATTCTTGAAAAATTAAAAGCTCGCGGCGTCGGGATGATCTATATCTCTCACAAGCTGGACGAAATTTTTCGCATGAGCGACCGCATAACCGTCCTGCGCGACGGGCGGACAATAGCGACGCACAATGCTGCTGATCTTACGAAAGACCGCGTGATCGAGCTAATGGTCGGGCGCGAGGTTTCGAATATTTTTCCGCAATCGGAACACGAGTTCGGCGAGACCGCGCTCGAGATCCGCGGCCTTTCGGTGTATTCGACCGACGGCCGAAACAAGAAACTGGTTGACGATGTTTCATTTTCGGTGCGGCGCGGTGAGGTGCTGGGTATCGCAGGTTTGATGGGCGCGGGCCGAACTGAATTATTGATGGCGATATTCGGCGCCTGGGAGGGCAACTACGCCCGGCAGATGACGGTTGAAGGAAGACAGGTCGATATCGATTCACCTTCGGATGCGATCAGGAACGGCATTGCATTCGTGACTGAAGACCGCAAACGCTTTGGCCTTATCCTCGAACAAACTATTTCCGACAATATGACGCTTGCGGGCCTGAAACGTATCTCAGGCCAGTTTTTGATCCATGAGGCTCGTGAGGTAAAGGCGGCTCGCGAACAGATGGCTTCATTACGCGTCAAGGCAAATTCGCCGATGACCGTAGCCGGCACGCTGTCCGGTGGGAACCAGCAAAAGGTCGTTCTCGGAAAATGGCTGCTGACGAACCCAAAGGTGCTGTTTCTGGACGAGCCAACACGCGGCATCGACGTAGGCGCGAAACAGGAGATCTATACCGAGATCAATAAACTCGCAAAGGAAGGTTTAGCCATCGTGCTGGTTTCATCGGAACTGCCCGAAATTCTGGGAATGTCCGACCGCGTCATTGTTCTGCATGAGGGTCGAATGACGGGAGAATTCGTGCGTGCGGATGCGACACCTGAAAAAGTGATGGCGGCAGCAACGGGGCAGAAATGAGACGGGTTCTGAATTACTCGGATTAGCTCTCGGTTTCTCCGCGAAGACCTCAGCGTTCCTCTGCGTTGAAAATTATTCAAAATAGTATTCAACGAGGAGGACTCAGAAATTTTCGCAGTGAAATGGGAGAAGAAAAAACTCAAATGGCGAAATTAAATATCACAAAATCGTCGATACGGGCATACGTAATGATCATCGTGCTTGCCTTTATCTGGCTGTATTTTCACTGGGCGACCGATTCGATCTTTTTAACGGCACGGAATCTATCAAACCTGATGACACAGATGTCCGTCACGGGCATTCTGGCCGTCGGGATGCTGATGCTGATCGTGTCAGGCAATATAGACCTGTCGGTCGGGTCACTCCTCGGGTTTGCAGGCGGCATCGCGGCGTTTGCACTTTCGGACCTTAATTACAGCTTGCCGGTGGCGATACTGTTCGCGATCGCGGTTGCTACGCTGATCGGCCTGTTTCAGGGAGTTCTAACGGCGTATCTCAATATCCCGTCGTTCATCGTAACGCTCGGCGGCTTGCTTGCTTGGCGCGGCGCGGTCAAGTGGCTGCTTGGCGGCAATACGATAGGCATCTCGAACGAAACGTTTAACGCCATCGGCCAGAACAATCTACCGCCCGAGTACGGTTGGATACTTGCCGCTATTGCTATTGCGTTCACGCTGTTCATGGCGTATCGCAGTGCTAGATCGGTCAAGGATTACGGCCTCGGCGAAGCAAATTACGGTGGTGAACTGCTAAAAGCCATTGTGCCGATCGGAGGCGTGATCGCATTTATCTGGGTGATGAACGCGTACCAGGGCGTGCCGATTCCGGTTCTCATATTGCTCGGCGTTGCCCTGATCGGAGCATTTATAACCAATTCGACGACGTTCGGAAGATATCTGTACGCGATCGGCGGTAACGCAGACGCCGCGCGACTATCGGGCATCAACAATAAACGAAATGTATTGAAGGTTTTTGCTTTGCTTGGAGCAATGACCGGCGTTGCCTCGCTTATATTTACTGCACGCGTCGGCAGCGCCGCACCTGATGCCGGCGTGCTGAAAGAACTCGACGCGATCGCAGCGTGCGTCATCGGCGGAGCATCCCTGGTCGGCGGGCGCGGAACGATCTTCGGAGCGTGCCTCGGCGCCTTGATAATGGCCAGCCTCGATAACGGAATGTCGCTGCTAAACGTCCGCGATTTTATGCAGGATATTATTAAAGGCTCGATCCTCGTCGCGGCCGTCGGGTTGGATATGATCGGGCGGAAGCAGAGCTAATATTGTGGATTTTGAGATAGTCGGTGAGATTACCGATATTGAAACGATTGCTGTTGGTAAGGGAGTCCGTGACCGTCGGAGACTACGGAAGGAACATGGTGTTGGTCGGTGGCGCAAGCTGAAAGGTATTGCATCCGTCCGTCTTGCAAGTGGTAGAATACGATTAGCCGAAATTCATTGGTACGAAGCTCACGGCATCGGCAGACGAGAATTTAAGTTGAAATTGCCGTTTTTAGACTAACGATGAAATCAGAAAAGGCAGTACATTTTGCAGTTTGTCTCAACAATGACGGTTATCCGGCATCGTTGGAGGTTGGCAAATTGTACCGTGTTATCCCAGACAAAGAAGCGACGACCGAGGGGTATCTGCGAGTTGTCGATGAATCAGGTGAAGATTACGCATTTGCCGCGAATCGCTTTTATCTGGTGAAACTGTAGGCAGACGTTGAGGAAGTGTTAATGGCAAACGGTTCGGATGCAATTGGTGTGGCAAAATAGCCAATACTGAATATGAAATCCATTCATGCGGCAATTTTAATCGTCTCAATAATACGGTTATAAATTAACCCCCAATAAAACTCATGGTCCTCGTTGGCTGAACGAATTCGCGGTCGTTTATGTGGTGGCGGGGTTCTTTTTTGAAAACTACGTCGCGGATAAAATCTACAATTTCGTCGCGGCTTGCGCCTGAGCGGACGACGTCGCGGAGATTGTGTTCGACGGTCGAGAACAGGCAGGTACGGATTTGGCCGTCGGCGGTCAGGCGGATTCGCGAACAGGCTCCGCAGAACATCTCAGTTACTGGGGCGATTATGCCGATCCCGCCTTTTGCTCCGTCGGCAAAGCCATATTTCCAGGCTGTTTCGCTGCCGCGATTCGTTTGCTTTAGCACCAGCGGAAAGGCTTCGTTAATTGTCTTGTAGATCTCTCTTCCCGAAACGACCATCTCGCGCTGCCATTCGTGGCCTGAATCGAGCGGCATAAATTCGATAAACCGAAAGCTCAGGTCATTTTCGCGTGCAAAACGGGCAAAATCCACAAGTTCGTCGTCGTTGCGTCCGCGAACTACAACGGCGTTGATCTTTACCGGCTCGAAACCAAACTTTTTTGCGGCGTCGATCGCGTCAAAAACCCGCTGCAAGGCATCGACGCCGGTTATCTCCAAAAATCTCTCCGGTTTCAGGCTGTCCAAACTGATCGTCACGCGATCAAGGCCGGCGGTTTTTAACCCCTCGGCGTGACGCGGGAAGTCGAAGCCGTTGGTTGTGAGCGCGAGGTCTTTTAGACCCGGTTTGAGCCGAGCTATTTGCCGAGTCAGTTCTTCGATATTTTTTCGGATCAGCGGCTCGCCGCCAGTTAGCCGGATTTTTTCGATGCCGAGCGAGACAAAGATTTCGGAGATGTAGGCGATCTCTTCGAATGTGAGGATAGTGTCTTTGCGGGCCAGCGCAGGTTCGCCGTTCGGCAGGCAATAAAAGCAGCGAAAGTTGCAGCGATCAGTCAGCGAGATGCGAAGATCGCGAATTATTCGGTTGTGAGCGTCACGCAAGGGCACATTGAAATGATACCTGAATAATGGATGAGGGAAAAGAGATGAGGCATGGGCAGAATCGGTTGAGAGGCATTTTAGAAGCAATTTTGCCGAGCAAAAAATCGCAGCCAACCGCGCAAAGAAAAAAATATTCAAAAACTCTCAATTTTGTGCATTTTCCAGTAGAAATATGCGAATAAAAGAGTGTATGCTTTTAGATTAGACGTTTGGGGCGACGGTCTTCTCCAGAATTATTAG
>DATJGV010000142.1:0-20283 GCA_035494575.1 Pyrinomonadaceae bacterium
TCCAGCCGCTGCTGCGGGCAAGCGAACAATGGTCGTAATATAACCCGACGAATTGCCTGTCCACGCATTCCGCGTTTGTAGCGGACTATTTACGCTGCCAGCGCCGAGGTTGCCATTGTAGCCGTTTTGGACAAATGAGCCACCCGCAGTCAATATGTCTTGAAACGCTCCGCCCGCAATACTTATTTCCAGAACCCCGCCGTCCCAATCTGCTTCCGTATCGTAGCGTTGACGGAAAGTGAGCGTGGCCGCCGAAGCGGTTATCGGTATTGAAGGCGATGTAAGATCGGAGCCTCCGCCTACCGACGTGGGATCAGCTGCAAAAGCCGAGTTCGGACCCGAATCAGAGTTGACGGTAGTCGTAACGAAGTTAATGCCGCTGCTGACAGAGACCGCCGTCCATCCGGCAGGGAACGCGGGAGCTGTTACAGAATCGAAATTTTCCGAGAATGTCGCCGATGGTACACCGATCGTAATGACCCGTGTATAGCTGGTAGGACCGAGATCGCTGTTAATATTTAGGGTCAATATCACAGCGCTGCCGCACGAAGTATTTGCCGGAACCGTGAAGCTCACCTGCTGGCTTGTAGTTATTCCGTCGGTGATCGTTCCGTAATTCGCAGAGCCTCCGCCAACCAGTTGAAGTGTAACGTTGTTCGCTGTCTTTCCGGTAGTATTCGTTAACGGAACAGTGATCGTGAGATTTTCACCGGGTTCGGGAAAACTGTTATTATTTCCGGCTGAATCAGACACGGTTAAGGCGGGCGTCTGAACGAGGTTCGGCAGATCGAACGCCTCCGTCACCCGAGTCGGCACTGTGACTGAAGGATTGCCTACAGGGCCTCCGGTGCCGATTTGTTGGACGCTGGCAGAAAATCCAACGCCCCTGGCTGCAAAACCGGCCCATACGTCATCGAGGTCTGCTTGTGTACCACCAGCCTTTGTTGCGGCGACAATTGCGTCGCGTTCCGAAATAAAAGTCGGGCTTAGAGGTGCGAGCTTCATTCCGTCTGTCACGAGCTGCAGTGCCTTACGGTTACCAACGGCCCAACCAAGCCGCGTAACAAATCGGCCGCGGACCTCCCACAAAGCGCTGCACCAGATCTCGCCCGCGTTGTGTACCTCGTCCGCCGATGGTGCAAATCCAACGGGGCTCTTTACGAATGCACCGTCATTTAGATTCAACTGACTATCATCGATATCCGCAAAAGTGATCGGATTGAACGGGAGATTACCGGGCCCGCCCGTTGCCGACTTGATGGCATATGGAAAGCGCCTTATACCGTAATAATTGTTGTCGGTGTAATTGGTGACCAGCTTATACGTATCGTATGGCCCGGCGGCATAAACACCGTTAACCGGATCGGTGGGTTGGGAAAGCAGAGATAGAGCATAAAAATCCGACCAGCCTTCTCCCATTCCGCCGGCCATCGTATTTGACAATCCGGTACTGTTGCCGTGCAGCCGGTTCGACAGACCGTGGGTCAGCTCGTGAACCATTACATCCGCATCGAAATCGCTGTCGATATCGGGATTGGGACCTGTAAACAGATACATCTGCATGCGGCCGCGATTTCCGTCAGGCGGTGCCGAAAAATTTGCATTGTTTCGGCTTGAGCAATCCTGGCCTTCGGCGGAAATTCGATCGGCAGCTGCTCCGCCACGGCCGAAGTTGTCATTCTGGTAATTGCGTGCGGCCTCAGTAAATCCTAGGGTATACGTAATGTCATGGTACCAGTTCGCAACATAGAAGAGCTGGGTTACGCTCGCGCGCTGGTAATCGATCATCGTATGATTTGCCGGAGTCGTGGAGCAAGTGCCAGGGCTGGAAGCCGGGGTCGGTTCGCCGGCCGGGATCGGTGAATCCCCGGTGTTGGTGTTGGGGTCGAACGGATTTACCGGAAAATCGAACACCCGATTTGTTCCGACGGCCACGCCGTTACCGGCCGTGTCAATCCCATCAGGTGACGACCGGTCCAATCCGGCTTGAACGTTGTTACCGTCCGTTGTGTTATTGCCGTCGGTGATCCATCCCAGATTGTTGAAGTCATACGGAGGCTCGTTTCCGATCCTGGTAATAAGTGTTCTCGCTATAGCTGAACCCTGGACGCCGGTTCCGGGGGCCGTCGGACCAGGAGTCAGTGGAAACGGGTTGCGTGCGACGTTTATCATCGCGTTCGGATTTGCGTAAACGTTATAGGTGGCCGACTGCGTCTGATCGCTGGTTAAATTTTTACGCCAAAGCAATGTGCCTGTTTCGGCATCTATAACGAGATAGTACGCGTTGTTCGGCTGCCAGATCAGTACCTTCCAAGCGGCTACCGCGACTCCGGGTTCGGTCGGGAAGTAAGTCTTTTCGGCGGTCGTTGCCCAATCGTCATCGCCATAAACGTCCTTAAGGTTGTTAGATGTCGCCGGATTTCGCCGAAGGTTCGATCCGCCCGTTTGATTATTTATTGCTGTCGCTGCTGCCCTAACAGCATTTGCCGAATCTCCAAAATCGGACTGAAGCGCAACGTTATCCAACCCTGCGGCGAGGTTGTTGATCACGCGAAACATCTCGCCTTTTTTTGTAAATCCCGCCTTCACCTGGCCTTGAAACACGGGTATGCCATTTATTTCCTGATCGAGTTCGACAAACGAAAGATTTCCATCAGGGTTCGTGTAATCGGCGAATGTCTTCAGATTATCTTCACCCGTTGACGAAACGCCGATCAGATCGCTGTATTGCTGCAAGAAACTGCGAAGAACATCGGAATGCCTCTGACCGTTAGCTGAGGCAAGAACGGCTTTTTCCTGCTTAATATCGGGTCCGATCACCTCAGGGATGCGCAGGTCGTTGTTGTATTCGACCTTCAGGGTCGGAACGCGCTGTTTTAGTGACTCCTCGCCGCGGACGAAATTGTCCCGAATGTCGGCGATCGCGGATGCATCCTTATGAACACGTCCGCGAAACTCTATGATCTTGTTTCCCGCAGCCTTGTCGGTGCGAATGTCGTAGTTTGGCAACTCCGGGTCTCTGCTGCTCGTTTTTGAGGCCGAAACCTGTTTCGAAGTCCGCGGACCTGCCTCGGAACGGAACCAGTATGGAAGAATTGCAAGCATTGCAAACAGAGCCGTAAATCCGAGACATAGCAATAGCCTGCCCCGTCCTTCGTTTTTCGCACTTTTAGGCATCGTCGAGCCCTCCTATTAGCTCAATCAATCTTATTAACCCCGGGATTTCAGAAAAAGAATCCCAAAACAATTCTGCGGGTAGAATCGCAAAGTTTTCCGTATTACAATATGTATTTCGATGAACAGTTTAGTCTCAATGTCATTCGCAGCGTGGGGCTACGATCACACCTTACAGCGTGGCCCTGGGAGGCGGAAATCGTAAAACACTACAAAAGCAAAGAAAATCTTGCAGTTTTTTGTACCAAAATCTGGGTCATAAGTCAATAAATTTTTCCTTGAACCAATGTCGGAAGACCTCATAGATAAAGTATTTGGCGAGGGCGGCCTCATCGCCCGGCAGCACGAAAATTACGAGCACCGCGATGGCCAGATCCAGATGGCCCGTGCCGTAGCGTGCGCTTTTGAACAGAAAAAGCATCTGATCGTCGAAGCCGCGACCGGAACCGGCAAAACCCTTGCCTATCTAGTTCCGGCGATCGCGTCGGCACTGGGTAAAAAGAAGCGCATCATAATCTCGACCGGTACAAAGAATTTGCAGGAGCAGTTGATGAAAAAAGACATCCCGCTGCTGCAAAAAACCCTGCCGCGAAAATTCGTCGCAGAATATATGAAAGGCCGCTCGAATTACGCGTGTCTCTACCGCATTCAGAAAGCCGAACACCAGCCGATCCTCGAAGGCCTGAATGAGGTTGACTACTTCGAAGAGGTCCGCTTGTGGGCGCGCGAGACCAGAATAGGTGACCGAGCCGAGCTTTCGAGTCTTCCAGAAAACCTCTCGTTCTGGAGTCGTATCAACGCCCGGTCCGAAACCTGCATCGGCCAGAAATGTCCCGACTTCGAACCATGTTTCATCACCCGGATGCGTGCCCGTGCCGAGGATGCCGATATCATCATCGTCAATCACCACCTGTTCTTTGCGGATCTCAGCGTGCGAGGCAATCAGTACGGCAAAGTCCTTCCCGATTATTCCGCAGTGATCTTTGACGAAGCGCATCTGATCGAAGACATTGCCGCCGATTACTTCGGTTTTCAGGTGTCGAATTATCAGATCGACGAACTCGTGCGCGATTCGGACACGCTGCCGATAACAGACGCTATCGTAACGCGCGAAATTACAAAACTCGCGGCAAAGATCATCGGTTTCGCCGAGCAGTTTTGGCAGCGGCTTGTGCAACCGCGTGCCTTCGACGGACGCCAGCCGCTCACTCGCGAAGCGTTCAGTTACCGCACTCGCGACGGTGACGAAAAGCCCACGCCGCTTGGCGAAACCTATCTTGCTCTCGACAATGCCCTAGCTCGTCTTGTCACCGAGATAGAACCGTTTGCCGGTGATATGCCCGAAGCCGAAAGCCTCGTGCGCCGCGTTCGACAGACGCGTTTCGATCTTGATTTCATAGTTAAACAGGCCGAGCGAAACTTTGTTTACTGGCTTGAAAAACGCGGCAAAGGAACGTACCTGCAAGCGTCACCGATCGACGTTTCGGCATTGCTTCAGGACAAGCTTTTCGACAAGGTCGAAACGTGCATCCTGACCTCGGCGACGCTTTCGAGCAACGGGCGTTTCAATTTCATAAAGCAGCGCCTCGGCCTCGACAACGGCAACACCGTAACGCTGCAGGCACCGTCGGCATTCGATTACGAAAATCAGGCGGTTATCTATCTGCCAAAGGCGATGCCCGACCCGCGTGCCGCAGAATTCACACAGCTTGCGGCGGGCGAGATCGTCAAGCTGCTGCAGATAACAAATGGCCGTGCGTTCATTCTTGCGACTAGCCTCTCGTCAATGAAGGCCCTTTACGAGGTTGTTTCGTCGCGTGTCGTCTTTCCGTGTTTTGTGCAGGGTTCGATGTCGAAGGAAGGTTTGCTCGAACGCTTTCGAAAGACGCCGAATGCGGTCCTTTTTGCGACTTCGAGCTTTTGGCAGGGAGTTGACGTTCGCGGCGAACAGCTCTCCTGCGTCATTATTGATAAACTGCCTTTCGCCGTCCCGACCGATCCGGTGGTTGCCGCACGGAGCCGCTTTATTGACGAAAACGGCGGCAAATCGTTTTTCGACTACAGCGTACCGCAGGCGATCATCACACTAAAACAGGGAATCGGCCGCCTGATCCGCAGCAAGACCGACAAAGGCGTCATCGCCATCCTCGACAGCCGCCTCAAAACAAAAGCCTACGGCCGTGACTTCCTGAACAGTCTACCGAAAATGAAAATCACAAGCGACCTGAACGACGTAGCTGCGATATTTGATGTGGAAAATGATTGAGCGATCTGAAGCGAATACCCGCTACTTGATTATCTAATTATTAATTATTAATTAATTAATTAAACAGCAGAAGATTCCATACTCACCCGTTCGACAAGCGAGACGGGTGAGACGGTTTTGGTGGTGAATGTCCTCGGTTTCGAACGCGTTATAGTAAGACAGTTATGATAAACGGCTCAATATGTCCAGTAAAAAAGGGCAAGGATGGCTCCTCGCCCTTTTCCTTTTACATGGTCAGCCCCTAGTGTTGGCCTATCAGGTTGACGCTGTTCATATTGCCCGTGACCGTGAGCACCTGCGGCTCGAATGACAGTCCTTTTGCGGACACATCGACCACGTAAGTTTCACCTACTGTCAGGCCGTCTATCTGATAAAACCCGAACTGGTTTGTTCTTACCGTTCGGGCATCACCGTTGGCATCGGTCAACGATACGCGAGCATTCCTGACTCCGACGCCGTTTTGCCGCAAGACCATTCCGCTAACAGACGCCTGCGCGGCAGTCACTATCTGGATAGTAACCTGTCCGTTCGTGACGCTGTTTTGCGGGGTGCCGCCATTGAACACAAAGTTGCTAATCGTCAAAGGTGACGCCGTTCCCGCCGCTCCAACCGCTGCAAATTTCAACTTTATCAATGGCCCGGAACCGGTCAATGCGGTCGTACCAAAAACAGCAATATGGATAACGCCGGGCGTACTCGGATTGCATGTCGGCAGCATTGAGCTGCTCAGCGTTCCTGACACGTCACAAGGGTTTGAATCAGCAACGATGACAGTCGGATCATATTGCAAGTCAAATTGATACGCAATTATGTTTTGTCCACTAGTATCACCTACCGTAATGGGCACGGAGAAGCTCGACGAAACCGGAACGGATTCCGTCGGAGCTGAGACGGCAACCACCGCCTGCGCTTCACCTATAATATCCAAGTGTTGCGGAGTTCTGGCCTCTGTCGCACCAATGACTGCTCCAGCAGCAGGCATTGAAGACATTACAGATTGGTCGGGATTTGACGGGTTCCAGCTACCGTCCACATCGCCCATCAAGATCGCATTGTAGTCCTGAGTTGTGCTATCGGTTTCTACATCGGTGTAGGAACGGTTTGTGGGTAGAAACCGCCACGTACCCGTCGAACTCGAATTCGGGATCAGCGCTACATATTGAGCGATCAGGGCGGCGTCGAATGATGAAACCGTACTGTCCCCGCTAACATCCGCCGCCATCTGCTGCGTCGAATTAAGCGTTATGAGATGCACAACATGTTGTGCAATAAGCGCAGAATCGAATGCTTGGATACCGTTTACGTTACCTGTCTTTGACGGAGTTACAGTATAGGCCCCTGGCCCGAAACCGCTCAACGTGTATAAGCCGTTTAGGTCGGTCAATGTTGAAACCGCCACGGAACCTGCACCGTTAAGCGAAACATTTGGTACCGGTAGCGGCGTAGGTCCGGGACTATTGGCATACGTGACAGTGCCGCTTACCGATCCCGATATTACAGTAACCGCTCCGTTTGTCGTGTTTGAGCACGGCACGCCTTCGTTGTACATAAAGCTGCCGAAATTCAGTCCACTCGTCGTGCTGATACCGCCGATCGAAATAAATTTGACGTTTATCAGCGTTCCTGAACCCGTAAGAGGTATCGTGCCAAATCCACTGATCGAAATTGAACCTGAGCTGTTTGCGTACGTTATACTCATTCCGTTACTTAACGTGCCGGCCTTGTCCACCGAGATCGGAGTTAAAACAGCCGGGTCGTAGGTTAGAGTAACATCAAATGAAATTATCCCGCGTCCAGTCAGATCATCGGTCGTTATCGGAATAGTGAATTGTGTATTCCTCGGAACTGACGTGCTGGGCGTGACAGCAACGTTGTTACAGGTAAAGTAAGTAACGCTGTTGTCGGTCGAGGTCGAGGCCGTGGACGGCACATTTGACGCATTGACAGCCGCGCCGTCAGGAATTGTTGCCGTTACGCTGCCGCTTCCGGTCATGCCGCTGACGGCAACGTTGTACGTTGTTCCGCTGCCTGTCACGACCGCAGTCGTCGCGCCGGCCGTGCCGCCCAAAACCACGTCAGTCGAATCAAACCCGGTTACCGGGGTGCTGAAATTGACCGCGAAATTGATCGGCGAAGAGCTTGTCGGATCAGCTTGGGCCGGATCCTGATTGATCGTGACGGATGGTCTGTCCGGATCGAAATCATAGATCGTTCCGTTGACCCTGAACATATCGGTCTCGACGTTGTAACTCGGGTTATTAGACCCGATGTTTACACCGTAAGCGACGACTGTCGCGTTCGGACAATTTGCCTGCAATCCGGCCAATGTGTAGAACGGAGCACCTCCGGCACCGGCCGTGACATTGCACGAGCCACCGGCAGCCCGTGTTTTTGACGACCAGAACTGTCCAGCCGCAACATTCCATTGCTGCCAGGCATTCGGTATTACCGTGCCGTTCTCGTAGGGTTCGAAAACGAGTGTTGTGAAATTCGCTGCTGTTCCGTCCAGGTAAACAACGAGTTGGAACGAGGCATCGCCCGAAGCAAATGGCGCACTGTTTTGCTTTGTAAAGTAGCTCAGGTCAGTGATCTCCGAAAGGGGAATGGTTTCGGCACGCATCAACTGCGATTTCGACGCAGTCGTCGCGTCGGTTGTCTGCTGAAGCGCCCCAAATCCTATAGGCGTCGAAGGGTCGGCAATAAAATCAGCTGTGCTGACGGGGCGGTTGTCCGCAACGGGACCGGCTGTTGTCCATCCGTTTAGCGAACTCGGTGTTACGACAACGGTCGTCGGTCCGTCAGGATCGAAGTTGAAATCCGTCGTTCCCGCCGTTGTGCCAAACTTAAATCCGTCAAGATATTCCGTATATCCGTCTGCATACGGTTCGCCGACGCGCAATCCGACAAAGGGATCCGTCACTCTGATTCGAATTATCGGATATTGGCTCAATATTTGTGACCAGGTCTTGAGTGTAGTGCCAGACTCACCTCCGCCACCCGTGCCTATGGGCCACGTAGCTCCAGAGTAACCCCATTTGGCGTTTCCGCCGTCTATGGCGTCCCACTCCTTCCAGGCGTCTTGAGTTACCGTCCCGTTTTGGCTTGGTACATATGTAAGACGTTTCTGCCATGTGTCTGATCCGTCAAAATCGACATTGAAATTTAGATACGCAGATCGGTTCGCACCTCCCCCGTTTCCTGCTGATGGATTATAAGTGCTGAATGCCAGCGTCGTAATGTTTGCAAGCGGAGTTCCGCCGAACTGGTAGGTCGCAAGGTTGCGGCGCTGCATCCCGGTAACGCTGATCTTGGCGCTTCCTGTGCCTTCCGGCGCGGGGTTAGGCCCGCTCACAAAGCTGCCCAAAGTGTTATCTACCGTATCGGTTTCGTCGTTATAGAAAAACCAGTTGTGCATGTTCGACGGATTTACGGGAACGGATGTTGATGAAGCCGAAATCAGCGAAAGTCCATCGATCAAAAATCCTTTTCCGGCGGTTCCCGGCGCTGCCGTCCCGCCTGCGCGAAACAATTGCGAATCAACGGTTTTTGTCTGGTTGTCCGCCGACTGTTCAGAGCAGTAACGGAAGTAATCTTCCCAGGTAGTGCCGGTCTTTTTTAGAATGCCATCGATGTAAACCTGCACAACGTCGTTTCGCGGACCGTCCACGAAATGCGTCACGATCTTGATCGAATGAGCAGCGGCTCTCGACAATGTGGCTATGTCGGTCTCATAAAAATCGTCACCGACGCCGCAACCGTTTGTGTTATCACCTAGCGCCGATCCATACGGAAAACGATCCTGGTAATCGTCAAAAAATACATGAATCCCATCGGCCTGGTCCTCGAATCTCAGATAGCTCATGCGAGCGCCGTCGCCGCGGTCCTGCGACGTGGATATAACCAAACCCGGCTGCTGTGCCGACGGGTCAGCCGATGCAATATTGAACTGACTGACAAAAGTGCTTTGTCTTGTGCCGCCCGAAAGTCCACCGTTATGGGCGTCAGTCTCACCGGCTTCGTTTACGGTGGATCTTGAGAATGTCTGGTCGCCGAAATTGCCGCTTGTGACCGCATTGGAGATTCTGAAACTTTGAGCACCAAAGGCTGCCGGCGCCGTTGTGTTTGCGACCACCCCCTGATCGTATGGGCCGGTGCTGCTCCAGCCGTCCTGGCCGTTAATGCTACCGACAGAATATGGCGGATTTTCAAATGTGATCGTTTGAGCATTTGCAAACGAGCCAAATGCAACGACTGCGATAAACAAACCGAGCGCGCAGAAAACGCGCAGCTTGAGTGGATGGGAAAGCGTAGCAATAAACTGCATATGCCGCGCAGAAGAAAAAGAAGCATGGGTCATCTTAGGTCTCCTTTCGCGAATCTTTAAATTATTTAGTTGTAAAATGAGTTCAACGTGGAAGCCGGAAAAGCATCTGACCTGTAAGAGAAAGAAATAGGGCTGAGAGTTGAGCTCGCGTTCGCGCCTACTATATACCCAAATGATTTCTTCTGCAAGAAGCGGCCATTAGTAGGTGATAAGAATCGAAGAAGATCTGAATGAAAAAGTGCCGAAGCCGGTGACCACCGGCTTCGGCACTTTTGCTGTGTGCCATTATTGGGCTGTCACCTTAACGATTGTATCAGTGACAGAAACTCCGTGACACGTATTCCTTGTTACCCTTGCTGTTTACATAATAACAGCCACCTTCCTTACCCGTGATATAGGTGTGTTTCGCGGTCACTCTTGTTTTGGGAGCGCTTGAAGCGGGCGCACTCGTTGGTGTTGAAGCCGTGGTACTGCCGCTTGGTGTTGTGCTCGCCGTCGCATTTGTCTTCTTAGTTCTCGGCTCACGAGCGGCCTTTGTTTTGACGGCAGTCGGCGTCGCTGCTGCCGGGGGCGCAGCGGAATCTGCCGGAGCGGCCGTTGTCATTGTGCCCTCCGTCTTGGTCTTCTTGGACCGGGTCATATTTGTTTTTGCCGACGTTCCCGATGACGCTGTCGTATCAGTTGCCGTTGTAGCCGGCGCGGCGATGGTCGCCGTTTTTGACTTTGTCTTAGTTCTTGACTTGGTTTTGGCTCCCGCGGCAGCAGTATCCGTTGCGGCAGTGCCATCGGCCGATATTGTTGTAGCCACGGGAGTCTTTTTCTTCTTCGAGCCAGACTTTTTGGTGGTGGTTTTTTTAGCGGTTGTGCCGGTCATCGTTGTGGACTGAGCGCTTACACAAACAGTACCAAAGACGAAAGCCGCGAAGACTATACAGGCAATCACAAAGTTTCTCAGGATCGAGACTTTATCAAAGAATCGATTTTTCATCTTATCCCCCTTTTGGAATGTATTAGGAAAATATCCGCCAGTGGGAGATAAATATTATTTTGGCTGCGCATTTGATGATACACCCAAAACTTCACGTTGTCTTACTTCAAAGACCCTGATCATGCTAGGAAAAAGAGCTAAAAGCCTTTAAAATACGGCTACATATGGCATCTTTTTATGAAGTGATGATAGAACGCAACTTCTCGTCAGCGCACCAGTTGCGTGGCTATAAAGGGAAGTGCGAAAACCTGCACGGGCACAACTACAAGATAGAGATTTTTGCACGCGGCGAGGAGTTGAACAATATCGGCTTGCTCATCGATTTTGTCGATCTAAAGGCGGCTGCGGACGAGATAGTCAAGTATCTTGACCACCGCAACCTGAACGAGCTTCCGCCGTTTGACGAGGAACTGAACCCTTCGGCGGAAAATCTTGCAAGATATATTCTCGAATACCTGAACTCACGCGTCGGGGACGAACGCGTCCGAGTCCACAAGGTGCGCTGCTATGAGACGCCGACCAGCGTCGCGACGTATCAGATAGATTAAACAGCAAAAAAGAGGTTGTCCGAAAAGCGTTTTTCTGTGTCTTCGTTTCGGTGAATCCCGTGTTCCGTGGTTGGGAAAAAACGTTACCACGGAAAACACGGAACAAAACCGAAACACACGGGCCAGATCCTACTTTTCGGACATCGCTTTTTTCGTTGTGATGTTTCAGGTCTAGTGGACCTGAACGTTTCCGCTCAATAGCTTCACCAGATCGAAGGTTAAATCGGCGACGACGTTACCGCTCGAATCGGTGATACGAAGCCCGAGAGCATCGTTTGTTCCCGGCTCGCCATCGTCATTTAGGCTTGCAACAAACGAATAACTGCCCAAGCCGTTCACCGTTCCCGTTCCCATCAACTTTGCATCGGTTTCGACAATTGCCATCGACTCGATGGACGTGCTTGCAAAGGTGACATCGCCGGCTGCACGATGTTCGATATAAACAAACGAACCCTGAGCCGTCCCGTCTTTTTTATATTTAAGAACAACGCTGTAATCGGCGGTGAACGTTTCGTCGTTTACGGTCCTGCTGATAGTTCCGCTGCCCGATACAAAGCCCAGCGACGGATCATATACGGCTAGAACGGTTTTGTTCGATCCCCGATAGTAAGAACCGCCTATGGTGGCCGTCACATCGTAAACGTCAACAGCGACGTTGCTGAAACCGCACGATGCAGTCGGCACACCCGAAGGAAATGTAATCGCCGACGCTGTGCACGTGTATGCCGGCGTGGCGGAACCAACCGGGGTTAATTGGAACGTCACAGGCACAGCGTTAGCAATGTTACCCAACGCCCCGTCGGCAGCATCGGTAAGAAGCGCGTTCACCGTAAACGTACCCGAAGTTCCGCCGCCGGATGTAACAAGTATGGCTGTCGGAGCCGAGACCGCAACCGACGCGTCCTCCTTATTTACATTGAAAGTGGCGCCGGCGCTGCCTTTCCCGCCATCGGTGTCAGAGAATGTGACGTTTACGGTATAAGAACCAGCCGGTTCCTGTATGTTACCCGCGAGCGTCCAGACACCCGGCGCTGCAGTTTGTGTAAATGACAATCCTGTCGGAAGCCCTGTTTGAGCCGGTCCGCCGTCCTTGCTAAACGTTGTCGAAGGCGTCAGCCCGCCGGCAGCGGTTTCCACATCCGACACCGTAAAGGTCACGGGCTGCACCGCATCGCTATACTGGGCGGACGTCGCCCCTGCCTGATCGTTAGTTACGCTGGGGTCGTCATTGACAGACGCAATGTTCAGCGTGACCGTCGATGTGTTAGACGTTTTGCTACCGTTGTTTACACTGAAGGTAAAACTGTCGGTACCGTTGTAATTGGCGTTTGGTGTGTAAGTACAGTTGATACTGACGCAGCTAACCGTTCCATGGGCCGGCGGCTGACCCGTTATAGCCGTAAGCGGCACATTCAACGGGTCAACCGCATTCAGAGCAAACTGCACAGGAGTGTCCTCAGTTCCTTGAACCGTCTCATCCGCTGCTCCCGGCGGATTGTTGCCGTCGATCCCGTTCTCGATACTATTCTGAACAGCATCCGAAACGTTCGAGAAAAAGTTGTAACCAGTCTCTTGTTCGATATCCCTGACGGTCGTCAGATAGATATGCCAGTCATTGTTACGAATGCCCTGAACGTTGGGCATTTTGACCGCAAATGTTCTGTCCGCTGCAGTAACATCACCCGGATTCAAACCGCCTTTTGGAAGCACGAGAACGACTTTCCATGTAAATGCCGGAACAGTGACATTACCATTTGCGATAGTGTTGACAAAGCCGTTGCTGCCCGTACCACCCTGGCCAAGCGGCCCGGAAACGATGAAAAGCTCGTGGTCTCCGTCAGGGTTGGTGGGGCTTACGGGATTTGTGAGTGCGCGAAGTGCGTTTTCCATATCGGCCCACGGCCCCTGGTTGTTGTCCGGCGCCTGCGGGACCATATTCGACATCAGATACGTTTCCTGATTTATAGGAATACGATTTTCGTTGTCCCGATCAGCATTCGGCGTCATATGCCCGCGATCGAAACCGCTAAAGCTGTAATCGAAATCGGTTACGCGATACCAGTCGGGCGGGACCATCGGGTCGGGCCGAAAAGTATCGACGCGAGAGAGAGTGCCAAACCAAGCCGGATCAAGATGCCAGCTAACCCAGTTCGGAGTTCCCTTGCTGCGGTTATAGGAAAGTGCGTTACCGTCCCTTTGCATCAGAAAATTGTCCGGCTGGCTAACATCCGACGTCGCATTACTTGGGTTACCCATCACCAAATGTATGCTCTGCGTAAACGGAGCCGGTGCTCCTGTCGCTACCGTAAACGACCAAACAAAATCAGCCGTCATCGTGTCGGTGTCAGGAGCGCTGTCGTCCGTATCGACGTCATGCACCTTGTCTTTTTTGATCGTTACGGTACATTTCTCACCGGGAACGAAATTCACATTTGGTGTTATTTCCCATACTCTTCCGCTGCTGCTGCTAGCGACCGTCGAGCTGTTGTGCTGACCCGATGAAATACAGGTAATATCAAACCAATCCGGATCGACAAAAACAGGTTCTGTAAAGGTGATCGTCGGGCTGGCATCCTTGGGAGCGCTCGTAAGGCTCGAGCCGTTGGTGGCGGTGCTTAAAACTGCCGGGCCAAGTTCCGGAATAGGTGCGGTGCTGCGCGGGTTTGGGGTCCCTGTGACAAAATCGTCTCCGTTTACGTTTGTATCCTGCGCTCCGTCAGACTTTCTGAAAATTGCGGTGGTATTACTCGGTGCGGGAGCTTTGGTTGCGCCTTCCCAGCAATTTGGGCTCCCATATCCGACGAAATCTACTACAGCGGACGCTGAAGGACAGGCTCCGATGATCGTATCTCCGTTATTCATGATAGCGACTTTGCCTGTCGTTCCGCTCATGTTTATGGTGTCGTTTGACAAATTGAAGCGAGGTATCGACAAACCCACATTTCCGCCCGAACCCAAACTGACAAGATAATATTCGTTTGGCCCTATCACTCCCGCAAGAGCCTGTTTCCCTGACCAATTGCTGGTGCTGGTCGCGGAACCGTATTGAATCGACCAGCCAGTTACAGTTATCGGATTCGCCGTGGGATTAAAAAGTTCCACATAATCGTTCGTATATGTCGCCCCCGCATTTCCGCCGCCGCCGTAGATCTGGCTTATGACCAGATGATCGGCCGGTCCGACCGGGGTCGGTGTGGGTGTTGGAGTTGGTGTAGGTGTCGCGGTTGGGGTCGGCGTCGGCGTGGGGCTGCCGCTGCATGACCCTAAAGGGCTCGAACTGTTGCGTGGTGCCGGAGCCCCGATCGTAAAGTCACTCGCGTTATTATCCGTGTCCGTACAACCGCTGCCATTGCGAATTGCGGCGGTCGTGTTACTTGTTGCCGGGGTCGGACTCCCCTCAGAGGTGTTTGCACTGCCAAAACCAACCAGGTCCTTTATTGATGCTGAGGTACACGGGGTTGTCCCGCCACATGCCAAGACTGTCCCGTCTGTCAAAAGGGCGACCTTGCCGCCGGTCGCCCCCATCGCGATCGTTCCGGTAACATCCGGAGCCGGTAAGTTTACAGTTCCGCCAGCACCTTGGGCTTCCTGCACCAGATAATAACCGCCCGCCGGAATCGTTCCGCTTAAATCGGTTTTTAACCACGACCCTGTAGTGCTTCCAGCCGAATTGTATTGAACCGACCATCCGGTGACATCAACCGGCGAAGTACCGCGATTAAAGAGTTCAATAAAATCGTTCTTTAACGTAGCGCCTGAATTACCGCCGCCACCATATACCTGACTTATCACAATATCTTGTGAAACGGGTAGAGGTGCGGCAGCAATGGCTCGCGTTGGAAATGCAAAAAACAGGTTCTGCAAAACTAAAAGGCACAGGGTGGCAATGCTCGCGGCCTGCTTAAAAAAAGGCACAGGTTTGACGTTGGTCGGTCGGCTATTTGGCATAGAAATATCCTCTTGGGTAACAGATTTTTTGTTCTCTAGTTTAATTCGATACCGTGGGTTTAACTCTGACGTTTTTGTTTCGCACGAACACCTTAGTGAGCCAGGGACGCCGCGGAACTTTTGGACAGGAAAACACCCTTTGGTCTGTAGATTAACGCGGGATTATAAGGCAAGCCGGTGCTGCGTGCAACAGTGCAGGGGCAAAACTCCGATTAATTTCTCGTTACAAACAAAAAAGGCCTCCAAAGAAGCCTTTTTCATCAAACTGGTCGGGGCGAGAGGATTCGAACCTCCGACCTCACGGTCCCGAACCGTGCGCTCTACCAGGCTGAGCCACGCCCCGTCAAACAAGTATCAGATTGTAGGTTACCCTCACGAGTAAGTCAAACAGGTTTCGGCTATACCGCCTTGACCTCGGCCCTGTTCTTGCCGAATCGGTGTTTCAAATATTCGATAAGCGGCGGCAAAAGTGAGATCAGTACAACGACGATAACGACCTTTTCGATGTGGTCTTCGAGCTTTATACCCAACGCCCGCTCGATCACGCCGCCCAGAAAATATCCGGCGAGCACCATGCTGTTTATCCATAGCAAACCGCCGATGACGCTAAAGAACAGGAATTTGGAATAAGGCATCTCCGCAGCTCCGACGACGAGCGGAGCAAACGTCCGTACGATCGGCACAAACCTCGCCAAGATCACGGTCTTTACGCCATATTTTTCAAAGAAATGTTTGGCCTTTTCGACCCGGCTAGGCTTAAAGACCCACGAAGATTCGCGATTGAACAGCGTTTTTCCCATACCTCGCCCGATCCAGTAACCGGTGCTGTCACCCAGGACGGAACCCAGAAAAAACGCAAGCAAAACCAGCGCAATATTCAGCTTTCCGGCGGCGGCAAATAACCCGGAAACCACCAGCAGCGAATCGCCGGGCAGAAAAAAGCCGACCGCCAACCCGGTTTCGGCAAATATTACGAACCACAGCCCGAGATAGACATAATTTCCTAACAGATTGAGCATAAAATCTATCAGGAATTTGGGGTTTAAAAAGTCTTTTATCTGATGAAGAAAATCTACTATTGCTTCCATGAAAATATGAAGATGCGTTCGAAAAATAGTATTAGCTAGTAGCTCCTAGCCGACAGCTATTAGCTATTTTTTGATCGGAGCCATAAATCTATCTCTGCTCCCACCCGAATTGACCGATCAGCGGCACAAACGCGCAAGGACCAAAGTTCTCGGTCGAATAACCGGCTTCCGTACGTACTACTCTTACAAGAACCTGCGTCTTTTGATCGCTGCCGATCGGTATCACAAGGCGGCCGCCGACTCGCAATTGTTCGATGAGCGGTTCGGGTATTTGCGGGCTGCCGGCGGCAACGAGCATTGCGTCGAACGGCGCGTACATCGGCCAACCTTTCGTGCCGTCATCGCACTTGAGCGATACGTTGAATGCACCGATCTGCTTCAACTTGTTTCTGGCTTCATCCGCAAGATTAGGTAATCGCTCGACGGCAAAAACTGCACGCGACAG
Source organism: Pyrinomonadaceae bacterium (assembly GCA_035494575.1). GTDB lineage: Bacteria > Acidobacteriota > Blastocatellia > Pyrinomonadales > Pyrinomonadaceae > OLB17. The sequence goes on from DATJGV010000142.1 coordinate 16,782, forward strand.
AGCGGCAAGAACTGCTGTCTGGTATCCCGAACCTGCTCCGATCTCAAGAACCTTTTCACGGCCTGTTAACTCGAGCAGTTCGCTCATCCGCGCAACGATAAAAGGCTGCGATATCGTCTGTCCGCTCGAGATCGGCAAAGCATTGTCCTTGTACGCTTGCGATCTAAGCGCTTCGGGGACAAAAAGGTGTCGTGGCACACGGTTCATCACCTCGAGAACGCGTTCGCTACTGATCTTATAGTGGTCGCGAAGTCGTTCGACCATACGCCGCCGCGGGATCTCGAAACCGTCGCTGTGGTTGACTCGTGAGGTGCTGGTACTCATCTAGTAGAAATTATAGCCATTATGCAAGGGATATTCTAATTTCGTCAGGTTATTTGGATTGAGTTATCGATAGCTGCGTCGATCGGGCCCGATCTACATAAAACGCCATAAACCAAATGCGACAAGTAAAAGCAACAGCATCAGGGCGGCGAGAAGAAAAGGGTTTCGATAAATTGTTCGCAGCAGCGGGCCGCTTGCAGAAACCGCCTGCGTTTCTGCGGTTTGGTTCGTGATCTTTGCCTCGTCTTCGACGGGATTGAAAGCGATCTCGCCTTCGCTTAATACAAGCTTCTTTGCTTCGTTAATGGACATTTCACGGCCTATCGCAAACTCCTTGTCGAACAAAGATTTGCTCAACGCCGATTTGAGTTTTGCCAAATATGCGTCCCGAAAGCGGCTCTCCGCCGGTTCGATCGCGTATTCGATCGACGCTCCGAGGCCTTCGGCAACACCGTCGAGCCGTGCCGCTCGAGTAAAATCTCCGCGTTGGGTTGCCAGACCGGCAAACCCGCTCATTATGTGGCGAATGTTTATCTTTTCGTCCAGGCTTAACGCGACTTTTATGGCCTCTTCAAAGCTCGTTTGCGCAGTCTCGTAATCGCCGAGCGAGAACGCCGCCGCCCCGAGCGTACTGAGCTTCGAACAGATCCCTTCGGGATAACCGAGATCGCGAAAGATATCGAGTGCCTCCACCGAATAATCGCGGGATTCCAGATAGTTACCTTCGCAGTAAGTAATATCGCCAAGCCGTCCCAATGCGGCGGCAATGCCGAATCGATCATTCGATGAGCGCGAAATGTCGAGAGCTTCGTTTATAAACTTTCTTGCGGAAACGAGATCGTCTTGCAGATAGGCGATAGCGCCCAAACCGCGCAGCGACTGCGAGATCTGAGCCTGATCACCGCCGCGGCGAGCTACGGTAAGACCCTCACCATAGAGAGCTTGCGCCTTACCCAGTATCCCTCGAAACTGCGACATATTTCCATATGCGGTGAGTATTTTCCATCGGACGTTGTCAGACATTTCACCGCCCGAGGAAAGGATTTTGGCCGATAGCCTGCTTCCTTCGTTCAAATGGCCATGAACTGTCCAAAGGCTGCGGATCGCTGCTGCAAGCCGGGCCGCAATCTCCAGTCTGTTTTCGACTGACCAATGGATTGCCGCCCGCAAATTATCGTGTTCCTGTTCCAGACGCGAAAGCCATTTAGCCGCGTCGACGGTTTTTAGATTTGGTTCGGCTTGCAGGCCAAGTTCAAGATAATATTCGGCGTGCGCGAGACGCATCGCGTCTGCCTCTTCGCTCGCACTGAGCATTTCCAACGCATAAGCGCGAACGATGTCCAGCATCCGAAATCGCGGTGTTTCCATCGAATGCTTCTGCGGAATTAATAAGCCTTTTTCGGTAAGCGATGTTACAAGGTCGAGGAACTCAGCAGTCGAACCTTCAGCAGCTTTTGCTATGACAGACTCTGCAGTCCCATACGTAAAACCGCCTGCAAAAACTGAAAGCCTGCGAAACAGGGTTTGCTCATTCTCGGTAAGCAGATCGTAGCTCCACTCGATAGCGCCGCGCATCGTTTGCTGTCGGGCGGGAAGGTCCTTTGATCCGCCCGTGAGCAAGTCGAGACGGTTTTCAAGCTTTTCAAGAATCGCGTGCGTCGAAAGTATTTTTGTTCGCGCAGCCGCAAGCTCGATGGCAAGCGGGATGCCGTCAAGCCGCCGGCAAATTTCGGAAATTGCCGCTGCGTTATCGACGGTCAAGGCAAAATCAGGCCTGGCGCGGCTTGCACGCTGAACAAAAAGCCTGACCGCTTCGAATTGCTCCAACTCCTCCGTCGAAATATTTTCATCCGATCGTGGCAGAGCGAGCGGCGGCACCGGATATTCCGTCTCAACAGTGAGCTTTAGAGGCTCGCGGCTTGTGACAAGGATCTTTACTCCGGGCGCTGCTCGCAGCAACTGAGCGATCTCCGGCCCGGCAGCGACGATCTGCTCAAAATTATCCAGAATAAGCAGCGTCGAGCGTTCCCGCAAATGCTCGCTTAGGGCGTCTCCTATCATTCGCGGGCCGACCTCGGGAACTTCCAGGGTATGAGCGATCGTGGGAACGGCAAGAACCGGATCGGCAACCGAGGCAAGCTCGATAAAGTAAACACCGTCGGAAAAATGCTGCTTCATATGCCGGCCGACTTCCTGGGCCAGACGGGTTTTACCAGTTCCGCCAATCCCGGTCAGCGTAACCAAACGAACATCGCCGCTTCGCAAAAGGCCGTTTATCTCCGCAGCCTCTTTTTCACGTCCGATCATTGGCGATCCGGGATCAGAAAGATTGCCCGCACGTGGCTGCAAAATCGGGGCCGGCCCAGCAGATTCGACAAGCGGCAGCAAGGCCGTCGTCTTTGTACCAGGCGTTTTCTGCACCTGCCGTCCAAACTCCTCTTCGAACGACACACGTTTTAGCAGAGCCTTGAGGTCCACCGACATCTCTTTTGCCGTTTGGTAGCGTTCGAGCCGGTCTTTTTTCAAGGCCCGAGAGACGATGGCATCGATTTCCGCTGGTGCTCGCCCATTCAGTTGACTTACGGGTGGCGGCTCGATCTGAAGGGTTGCGGCGATGACGTCCGTCGTAGTTTCTCCTGTAAATGGGGATGAGCCCGTGAGCATTTCGTAAAGCACGACGCCGAGGCTAAAAATATCCGTCCGAGCGTCAACCGGCCGCGCTCGCACTTGTTCCGGCGACATATACGCGACGGTGCCCATGATCAAACCTGGCTGGCTTACGAGCAGTGCGCGTGTGGCCGCATATTCTGAAGCCTGATTTGATTCCGTCTGTTTCGCAAGACCAAAATCGAGCACTTTCACGTATCCGTCATCGCGGATCATTATATTTTCCGGTTTTATATCACGGTGAACGACTCCGGCTTCGTGCGCGGCGATCAATGCCGAGGTAACCTGAACGGCGATATCCAGACTTTCCGAGATACCCATCCGCCCGCGCCCGAGTTTCTCGCGAAGCGTTTCGCCTTTGACATATTCTGAAGCGAAAAGATGAACGTCGCCCTCAGTGCTGAACTCAAAGATCGTTAAAATGTTCGGATGGTTGAGTGCTGATACAACATCAGCTTCCCGCTGAAAACGCCGAAGCCTGTCCCGGTCGGCCAACATCTGTTCAGGCAAA
>DATJGV010000143.1:0-2509 GCA_035494575.1 Pyrinomonadaceae bacterium
TCAACAAGTTTTGCAGCTTCGTCGGGAGTCTGGTTGTCGAGCATTATTATGTCCGCACCGGCCTCGATCCCTTCGCGAAGCTGAGCCCAGTTCGTTATCTCGACTTCGATCTTGTGCAGGTGGCCGACGCTTTGTTTTGCCGCAGTAACGGCCTCGGTGATGCCGCCGGCGAGCGCAATGTGGTTGTCTTTTATCAAAACACCGTCATCGAGCCCCATCCGGTGATTTTTGCCGCCGCCGACGACCACCGCATATTTTTCCAAGAGGCGAAGGCCCGGCGTGGTCTTTCGCGTATCGACTATCTGGGCCTTTGTCCCCTCGACGGCGCGCACGTATTGGCGGGTCAGCGTGGCAATGCCGGACATCCGCTGAAGCAGGTTTAGCGCAACGCGCTCGCCGGTCAACAGCACGTCGGCGTAACCTTTCAGAGTGGCAAAAGCTGTTCCTTCCTCGACCTCGTCACCTTCGTTATAGGTGGTTTCGATCTCGGAAATGTCTGCGTCCAGGTGCAAAAACACAGCCTCGGCGACCTCAACGCCGCAGATCACAAGATATTCCTTCGCAAGAAATCGTCCGATGCCTCGAACTTCCGGATCGACCGTCGCCTGCGTCGTAATATCGCCGCGTCCGATGTCTTCCGCTAGAAATTCGCCGATGGATGAGAGCACTTCGCCGTTGTCGAGCCAGTTCATATGTGTTCTAAAAGGCGGAAACACGACCGGTAGGGAGTGTGTTTCCTATGGTCGGAAATAATACTGCAGAAGAATCTTAACGCAAAGCCGCCACGGCGCAAAGACGCAAAGGGAAATCAAATAATGCCGGCAACGTTGTCAAATGTTTCCGTTTTACTTTGCGTCTTTGCGACTCTGCGGCTTTGCGTTAAAAAAATCCGTCACGTCTTTGAGTCTTGGGGGCTTTGCGTTAAACCATGCCTAATCCGCCGAAATCGTGACGTTCATCACCGGAGAATACTGTCCGACCTCCCTGTTTTTATTAAACAGAACGCAGCGGATGCCGCCGCTTTCGGGCTCGCCTTTTACGGCCGGGTTGATCGATACAATCTCGGGCAAATGCGTTAAAAACGCGGCGATCTCCCATTTTTCGGAGCCCTTTCTGCGATATTCGACGCGCATGGCGGCCATTCCTTCGAGGCTGCCCGATATTTTTACCGAATGCCCGCCCGCATTTGCGACTTTTACCGACGGAACGAGCTCTGCAAGATTTTTCGCGGTCCGCGTGGGCGGCATTATCATAAGATCGACGCCTATCGCCGAAGTAAAACCAGGTGCGGCTTTGACGATCTCTATCAGTTTGCGAAACTCGGCATATATTCCGGCGGTCGCGCCTGCCGGCGGCAGATCGTTATTGAACAAAGGACGTTCCGGAACGCTTTCCGGCGACATTTCGTTCGACAGGATCATGTCACGCCAGCTTACCAGCGATTTCATCGTGCTTTTTGATTGCTCGACGATGTTGAATGCATAGATGAATGTTTCGCAGATTTCCTTGATGCGCGTTAATTGTTCGGTCGTTAAGGGCAGGGTTGAGGCATATCCGTCAATTTTTGAGAGCACATTTTCAAAAACGGAGAGCCTTTGCTTAAGTCTGTACGGCAGCCAGTCGTTTCTTTTTGTCATTTTTATGGGTAATTAATTGGGATAGAGGGTTCAGGAGTTCTCCGGTTGGAATATTTTACGGCCGGAAGCGTTCCCGGCCGACAACTGCTCACAAAATCGAGCAATTACACCAATATTTTAGTTCAATATACAATGGAATGTAAAGATTCTTCGATTCCACGAACGGATTTGCGGCTTTCATCTTCCGATGAGTATGTTTCATCAACGGATAGAGATATTCTATCCATGGACGGACCATTTCCATCTACCGATAACAACTATTAATCCACAGCTGAACAGTGATCATCCACGGCTTTGCAATTAGTATCTACAGATAAATACATTTCATCCACAGATATATTCTTTTCATCGGCGGATGGGTGTTTTCCATCCACGGATGATAGCTGTCCATCCACTGTTTATTTGAAAGATTTGGACCTTTGGGTAAGAGATTTGTCTTCCGGAATGACTAAAGGGAGTATTTATCGACGAAAAACACGAAACCGATCAAACAATACACACATACGATAAGCTCACCGGTTCTTATTTTTCCTGTTTCGTGTGTTTCGTGGATATTATTGCTTTTTCGGTTTCGCAAAACCAGATCTATTATTCTCTACCCGAGAGCGTCGAGATTATTATTCAGCACGGCGATCTGTTTTTCGATCTCGCTTTGGCGATCCCGCAGTTCCTGAACCTTTTCGGCGGGGGCTTTTTCGACAAAATTCTTGTTTGAAAGCTGTCCGTTGAGCCGCTGGAATTCGGTATCGAGTTTCGCAAGTTGATTTTTGAGCCTTTCGCGTTCTTTGTCGAAATCTATCAGGCCTTCGAGAGGCAGAGCGATCTCCGCGCCGCCCGTAAGAACTGCTTTTGCGGAGGCTTTGGGAACTTCG
>DATJGV010000144.1:0-3313 GCA_035494575.1 Pyrinomonadaceae bacterium
CGGCGTCTCGTTCTTCTGCTGAATCTTTTGTGATCTCCGGCAGTTTTGACTGTAAGGCCTCCGCCGAGATGTGGTCGAATTCGCGAGAGATCTCCCGAGCGATCCGTGCAAAGCTGTCGTTTGCCACAAGGGCCAGGATCAGGTGCCCCGAGCGGACACGAGCCGCGCCGAAGTCGACCGACGCCAAAAGCCAGGCGTCCTGTATCCATCGCGGAATACGATCGCTCAGCCCCGGCGTTCGCGAATTACCGCTCTTAAGACGGTCCAGCGCGGTGGAAACGTCTTTTGTGAGACGGTCCACATTTACTTCAAAGTGGTGACAGATCTTGTGAAGATCGGTATCGTCCTGTTCGAGGAGTTTGGCCAAAATATGTTCAACCTCGACATCGTAATTCGTTCGTGAAAGGCATAGGCCCGCCGCACCTTCAAGGGCGTTCCGGCATACGTCATTTAATCTACCGACAAGGGATTTCAAATTTACGTTCATAACTTTTCTCCATTAATAGTCTTCAGGACAAATGCCCTTCCGCGAGGAATACAGAGGAACGGCCCGGCCGCGCGGCCGGCCGCCGAAACTGCAAAACTCAAGATATTGCCGCACATCTTGATCTGATTGAACGATCAGCTATCCATCCGCAGAACTACCTGATCGTCGTCTGCCTTAAAAGGCTTTGTCTTAAGCCAGGTTGTCCAACCGAGCATTGGCTTGCGCAAGGCCCTCGTCGTCAATATCATCCCCGGAACCTGTTTTGCGCTCAGCACTAGCTGAACGTCAAAATCGAATTCCATCCCAACCATAAATTTTATGATCGAACGCAATGGCTTGTGTGCCGAACCGTTCGGCAGGAACGCCTGGTATTGCTTGAACGACATCGGCCCCATCCGCACACGAAATTTCGATTGCTGGTCCCAGATGCGCGAACCGACGATCGCACGCGTTCCCAGCAAATGGTTCTTGACTCCGAGATATGTGACATCCTCTTCGTTCAACGACAGCCACTGGCCGAAAAATTGATCGACCTTTGCCTTTGTGTCGAAATAATCGCTCAGTACATTTTCAAGGGCGTTTGTCGAGTGCGGCCGCTGCGAGATAAGGCCCGCGTAAGGCAGGAGCGATTCGTCTTCGACGCTCATTCTCCCGCGAAGCCCGCGCGTACCCAATCCCGCGAAGTCGAATAAGTACGAGGTGAATTCGTCGTTGCCGCGCTCGTAGGCAATAGGAAAGCGGTATTTCACCCAAGCCCGAAAGAACAAAGAAACGGAACGGTGCGTGAAAATGTCGAGGAACGCCCACATCGCGGAATCGCGATGTCTGATGCGGTCGAGAGCCAGTTCGGTGTACTGTGTCGGAAGAACGCCGCTGACACCGATGACGCCCATAAAATTGATGAGCATCTCGATCCGCCGCTCGTCGGTCTTTTCATCGACGGTCTCCCGTATTTCGTGTATCTCGCTGGCGGGAAAATCAAGAGTAACGCGCGACCTGAACCGGACCGGTTCTTCGTTCGGCAAAGCTTCTCCGCCGACGGTTTTCCGCTCGGGATAAAGTTTTTCGAACAGCCGAACCGCCTGAAAAAAATCAAAGCGATAAGCCTCATCGAACAAAACTTGATTTAACGGTTTCTCCGACATTTGATCGATACCTGTTCAGATTGTATTTGCGCTTCGCGAACCGATGAGCCGCACTTAATCCCAAACTTCTAAACAAAAACTAACCGGCCGGCAATTACATCAATTCTTGCTCGCCTGCCCTCGGCGGAAACTTCTTAATTATCTCTTCGCGTTGTTTCGTCCGCACACTCAATTGATTAAATGAGTTCAGCGAAGCATAAAGCCCGAGAAATCTGTCGAGCACGCATGCAAAGAGATAGAGGCCGCTGCCTACAAATTGCTCTTCGTCAAACGTCAGCGTGGTTTCGATCCCGCGAACAAATCCGGTTCCGACACGGTAGCCGATCTGGCGTACCGCCTTTTTCGCGTCGATATCCACGATCCCGAGGATCTGTTTTCTCGTAACGGTGGAATCGTTGAAATTGTAAAGCTGGAGAATTTCCTGCAAGGCTTCGGGTGTTCCCTCTTCGCTATTAACGAGCGACAGATAGTTCAAATTGAGATGCGATATCAAACGCCATTGAGCAGCGCGCCGCTGCGGCGGACGAATAGTTTCAGTCGGCTTTGTAATGCAGCGGACCCGCGAGAGCAGTGCCGCGCCCTCGACCTCAAAATCGTTTTCCTTCCCGCCGAACGGCAGGCGCGCGGGCAGGTCACGGTTGGTGCAGGTCACTTTGACATTTAATACTTCAACTGCCGGAACGCGCGGGTTGAATTTCATATCGACCAGCGACAAAAATATCTCGGTGCCCTCGTCATCGGGACGCTGCGACTGCCGGCGGGTGCCATACCAGAACGATTTTTCAGCCTCCTCGCCATAAGCGTGCCGCAGCGAATAGAATGGCGAGAACTCGCGCGTCAAATTGGTCATCAGATCGGTCGTGTAAACCTGATCGACGGAATAAATCTCCGTATTCGCCTGCCTATGGACATCCGGGATGATGTGGTACTCGTATTTTTGCTGAGATAAATAGATCGGGTCGGCAAGCCGCGAAAAAAGATTCACGATCGGCGTGCAACCGAGCCGAAACGTATCGCCGATCACCGGAGCTATCGGAGGCGTAACGTCCTCAAGGTGAATAATAATATCGAAATGGCTGCCGAATTTTGCGGCGATGGCCTTATCAAGCCCGTAAACATCAAAGAAAAGAAATTTGTACGGGAATGAAAAATACTCGGTTAACAGCCGGTATCCGGCGAATGAGCGCTTCGTGTACGGCAGTATTGCCTCGCGCTCGTTGAAACCTACGGCCCTGATGGCCTCACTCGCTGGCAGAATAACCGGATCGGGTAATTTCAACTGAAGATTCGTAAAGGTCTTCATTGTCTTATCGCCGATCGGGGGCTCTTTCGCGCGGAACTCAACCTTGGTTGCGTGATTAAAGATTATCTCGTAAAGCGGAAAGACGAGCTGCGGATCGCCGTCGATATAAAATCTCAGAGATTCGGGACGCTCTTGCGTAGCGCCGATCTTCATCTCATGCAAATTTGCATTACCGTAGCAACGAAGGCTCATGCGGATTTGGCAGTTTGCATATTTTCCGCGAGCGTCCTTTGGGGCGTTCGATTCGAGGTCCGCAGACAGCATCTCCATAGGCGCCAGCTGAAGATCGTATGCCGTCCTGAACTGGCACGGCGTTCCGTCAACCGGCCGTGAATTAAGCCGCGCGCCGCGCTCCAACGACTGAACGGCAGTCAGCTT
>DATJGV010000145.1:0-6893 GCA_035494575.1 Pyrinomonadaceae bacterium
CATAGCCGGTGAGAAAGACGGGGACGCCGGCCGCATTCTGCGTTCGAACGGCATTACAAAAGAGGATGCCGAAAAGGTCGTGACCGATATGCGTGGCGGAACGCGCATCACCGACCAGAACGCCGAAGAAAATTTCCAGGCGCTCGAGAAATACGCTCAGGACCTGACCGAACGTGCACGCAAGGGTAAACTCGACCCGGTGATCGGCCGCGACGATGAAATCCGCCGGACGATTCAGATCCTTTCGCGCCGCACAAAAAATAATCCTGTACTTATCGGTGAACCTGGCGTGGGTAAAACCGCCATTGTCGAGGGTCTGGCGCAGCGCGTCGTTTCTGGCGATGTACCGGAAACACTTAAAAACAAAAGGCTTGTATCGCTCGATCTAGGTGCGATGCTCGCCGGCGCAAAATACCGCGGCGAGTTTGAGGATCGTCTGAAGGCCGTCCTGAAAGAGATCGAAAAGGCCGAAGGGCAAATAATTTTATTTATTGACGAACTGCATACGCTGGTCGGCGCCGGTGCCTCCGAAGGCGCTATCGACGCTTCGAATATGCTGAAACCGGCGCTCGCCCGCGGCACGCTTCGCGCGGTCGGTGCGACTACGTTGGCCGAATACCAAAAATACATCGAAAAAGACAAAGCGCTCGAGCGGCGCTTCCAACAGGTCTATATCGGCGAACCGAGTGTTGAGGACACCATAGCGATCTTGCGTGGTTTAAAAGAGCGCTATGAGGTCCATCACGGTGTACGAATTAAGGACGCCGCGATCGTCGCCGCCGCCACCCTCTCAAACCGGTACATTACCGATAGATTTTTGCCTGATAAGGCGATCGATTTGATAGACGAGGCGGCGTCACGCATCCGAATCGAGATAGACAGCCTTCCGCAGGAGATCGACGTGCTGGAACGCGAGATACTGCAGCTCGAGATCGAAAGACAGGCCCTTTCACGCGAGACCGACGAAAAGTCTAAAGAGCGTCTTGAGGACATCGAAAAACGCATCGCCGATCTCAAGGAAAAATCGTCCGCGATGAAGGCAAAATGGCACTCCGAGAAGGAAGAGATCGAGAAGATGCGGACCGGCAAGGAACAGCTTGAAACCGCAAAACTCGAACTCGAACGCGCCCGTCAGGCCGGCGACCTGAACAAGGCTGCCGAGCTGCAATACGGCCGAATTCCGGAACTCGAAAAATCACTTGCCGCAGAACAAGATCGTCTTGGAGACCTCCAGAAAGACGGCGTTTTCCTGAAGGAAGAGGTCGACGAAGAAGATGTCGCCGAGGTCGTTGCAAAATGGACGGGCGTGCCGGTTTCAAAAATGCTCGAAGGCGAGATGCAAAAACTCGTCTCGATGGAGGAAAACCTGCGCCGCCGCGTGATCGGTCAAAACGAAGCGTTGGAAGCGGTCGCAAACGCCGTTCGCCGTGCGCGCGCCGGACTGCAGGACCCGAATCGGCCTGTTGGATCGTTCATATTTCTCGGACCAACCGGAGTTGGTAAAACCGAGACCGCACGGGCTCTTGCCGAATTCTTATTCGACGATGAGCGAGCGATGGTCCGGCTCGACATGTCCGAATATATGGAAAAACACGCTGTCGCGCGAATGATCGGCGCTCCTCCGGGATATGTGGGATACGAAGAAGGCGGTCAGTTGACCGAAGCCGTTCGTCGAAGGCCTTATTCCGTTGTGCTTTTCGATGAGATCGAAAAGGCGCATCCTGATGTTTTTAACGTCTTGCTGCAGATCTTGGATGACGGCAGATTGACCGACTCCAAGGGCCGCGTTGTCGATTTTAAGAACACCGTGCTGATAATGACGTCAAACCTCGGATCGCGTGAAATTCAGTCCGCCGAGGGCGACGAAAAGCAGGCCCGCGAAGCGGTTGTTCAAGTGATGCGCGATTACTTTAAGCCCGAGTTTCTTAACCGGATCGACGATATCGTGGTATTCAAACAACTTGGCAAGGAGCAGATCACCGAGATCATCGACGTCCAGCTTGAACGGCTGCGTTCGATGCTTGAAGAGCGCGGCATCAAGATCGAGCTTGACGATTCGGCCCGTGCTTTGTTGGTTCAAGAGGGCTACGATCCGGTTTACGGAGCACGGCCCCTAAAACGGGCAATACAATCGCTAATACAAAATCCGTTGGCGGTTAAGCTGCTAAAGGGCGAGATCGCAAGCGGGCAGACGGTGCGGGTTTCGGCCCAAAACGGCGAGATGAGATTTTCGCCGGTAGAGAGTGAACAAAAGGCGGTTAGCAGTTAAGAGCACGGAGTTCCTGTATCGCTGGAACTCCGCGCAAAGCTTTAATAATCGCATCTTAAGTTTTAATATTTAATAAATGATCTTTAAGAAAAAGAAAATGAACGAACAAGATTTTAACGACGAAATTTTAGATGAAAACGAAATTCCGGTAAACGACAAACGGCGGTTCAACAACGCCGGCGAACGCATTAAATTCGAAGACGAAAAGCCGCAGGAAGCGGCAAGATCCGCGCTCGAGGTCGAGCTCGAAGCAAAATTAAAGGCTGAAACCGAGCGTCGCGAGGCGGCCGAATCAAAGCTCGTCGGCGTTCAGGCGAAGTTTGAAGAAGCGAAAGCGGGCCTCGAAAAGGAAACGGCCGACCTGCGTGCGAGAATGGCAAAAACTCTAGAGGATCGGGCAAAACAGGGGCAATTTGCGTTTCTGACAACTTTGCTGCCTGTGTTGGACAACCTCAATCTTGCCATCGAACACAGTGAAAAAGATCCGTCGCTCGATCACCTTCGAGACGGTGTTAAAGGTACGGCGCGTTCGTTCGAACAGGCTCTGGTCAGTGTTGGCGTAGAACCGATCGTTTCTGTCGGAGCGGAATTCAACCCAGAGCTTCACGAAGCCGTTGATATGGCCGGTGTCGATCCTGAAGACGACGGCAGGATCACGAAGGAATATTCGCGCGGATACAAATTCGGTGACCGTCTGCTCCGTCCCGCAAGGGTCCAGGTTGGCAAGGCAATGACGCGTTCGGCGAGCGAGTAGCGTATGGAAGATATCATTCCTATCGTATGCAGCCTGACGGATGCGGAATTGCGGGAACGCCGTGGAAAATATCTCGACAAAATGTCCGGATCGCTCGTCGCATCCGAAGATCTGGATAACGGTACGAGATTTCAGTTTAGTATTGGCGACTCCACGATCTCGGACCTCGCGGAAATCATAAAACTGGAACGTGAATGCTGCCCGTTCTTAAGCTTTAACATAGCAATAGATGCAGGCAGCGACCGCGTCTCGCTGGACATGACCGGACCCGGCGAAACAAAACAGATGATCCGGTCGTTATTCAATTGGAATTAAAATTGCGAGTGGTATGATCGGGTGTATTGATAACGAACAAACTCGATCATTGACATAATAGATAAACGGATGGTTTAAAGAGGCTGGCTCTCTCTTGAAATAATTCTCTTTTCCCGCAACTTTTCGAAATGCTATTATAGGAACCGGACATAGGATGCAACGGAAAAGGCATCCAAGTTTCGGGAATTATTTATAGAAGATTTATGGCAGACATAGACGCATACAAAGACAAATTCAGCGAAAGCGGCAAGCGTGTATTAGAAACCGCGTTAGATGAATCGAAAAGGCGTGATCAAAACTACGTCACGATCGAACACATCCTGCATGCGATCGCCAGAGAAGAGGACGATCTCTTCTCATCAACGATGAGAGATCTTTCCGTTGATCCGCGGTCGGTCAAATTGCTGATCGAGAAACGGATGGACAGCGGACGCCAGCACACTGGCAAAGGTTATCGCATCGCTCCCGAAACAACCGAACTTTTCAAACGAGCAATGGATCGCGCACGTTCGCAGGGACGCCGCGTGATCGAAGGCAGTGACATCTTTTACGTTTTATCGAATGATGAACGAAGCATTTTGAATGACGTTTTGCAGAATCTTGGCGTACCTTCCGATGAAGTTGCGCAGACCGCGAGAACGCGAATCCGCGACCGCGAAAAAGAAGAGGAGCGTGTACGTCAAAAATACGAGCTTCCGTCGTTTTTAAGGCATTTTGGGGTTTCGCTCAACAAGCTTGCTCGCCAGGACAAGATACCTCCGACGATCGGCCGCGAGAAGGAGATCTTGCAGATGATCGAGATCCTCTCGCACCGCGAACGATCAAATTCACCGATGCTTGTCGGTGAACCGGGCGTCGGCAAGACAGCAGTGGTCGAAGGACTTGCACGCCTCATCGAACTCGAACCGGAAAAAGTTCCCGCGAGACTGCGTGAGGCTCATATCGTTCAGCTGCAAATGGGCGGACTCGTTGCCGGCACTATGCTCCGCGGTATGTTCGAAGAACGGATCAAGGGCATAATTGACGAAGTCAAAGAAAAAGATCACATCATTCTTTTCATCGACGAGGCACACACGATCATCGGTGCCGGGGCGGCGCTTGGCACGTCCAGCGACGCGGCAAATATGTTCAAATCGGCGTTGGCCCGCGGCGAGCTGCGTATTATAGGCGCGACGACATCGACCGAATACAAGGAATACATAGGAGAGGACGAGGCTCTTGCACGACGTTTTCGGCTGGTAAAAGTCGAGGAGCCGAGCATCGACGAAACCAAGGAGATATTGCTTGGATTACGTCCGCGACTTGAGAAAAACTATTCGGTGACCATCTCGGACGAAGCGATAAATACTGCTCTCGAGATGTCGCCGAAATACATTCGCAATCTTCATTTGCCCGACAAGGCGATCGGCTGGCTCGATACTGCCTCGGTTAAAGTCGAGATCAACGAACCAAAATCGCTGGTCGTCAAACCCGAGCACATTATCGACGTAATTTCGCAGGAATCGCGTATTCCTAAGGACATGATCTATCGTGACACGTCCGACCGTTTTTCGGCGATGGAACGCGACCTGGGCAAGCGAGTGATCGGCCAAAAAGATGCCGTTCGCGCGGTTGCGGAAAGGCTAAGGCTTAACAAGGGTCCGCTTAAGGAAAATCATTACGCGCCTGATGGGGTGCTGCTTTTCCTCGGGCCGACCGGGGTCGGTAAAACAGAGCTTGCCAAAGCAGTTGCAGAATTCATGTTCGGCGACGAGGGCAAAATGATCCGCATTGATATGTCCGAATACGGCGACGGCACCGTGGGCATTGAAAAGCTGATCGGTATGCCGCGAGGCATTGTCGGCAGTGAACGTGGCGGCATTTTGACCGAGCAGCTTCGCGACAATCCGTATACTGTTCTGCTGCTCGACGAGGTTGAAAAGGCTTCGCCATATCTGATGAACCTTTTCCTCCAGGCGTTTGACGAAGGCTGGATGACAGACGGACGCGGAAAGAAGGTTTATCTTTCGGACGCGATCGTTATCATGACGTCGAACCTCGGCTCCGAGAATTTCAAGAAATACGAAAAACCGCTTGGTTTCGGAATGAAATCGCTCGGAGACGTGAACGCGATCAAGAGCGACGTGATGAAGGCCGCCGAAACGCGGTTCACTCCCGAATTTCGCAATCGTATCGACGAGATCATCATATTCTCGCCGCTGACGATGGATGAGGTTCGTGAGATCGCCAAACTTTACCTTGGCAGGTTGAAGCGCAATATGGAACGCCAGGGTAAGGTGATCGAGATCACCGACGCTGCGGTCGATCTTTTGACGGAAAAAGGCTTCAGCCCGGCGTACGGCGCGAGGTTCCTGAAACGTCACATCGACCAAAAAGTGAAGCTGCCGATAACAAATCAGTGGAAATTGGCAATGCGTTTTGTGGTCGATGCCGAAAACGGCGAGATCGCGGTCAAGCAAGCAGATGCGTTTAGCTTGAACTAGACGCAGGTAAAATTTGATCAATTGAAAAGGCTTTGATGCGCCCATCAAGGCCTTTTTTTAATTTAGGAGGTACTGTAGTGAAATTTTTTGCATTTCCTTTGATTTTGGTGGTGGCCTATGCGGGTCTGTTTTTTTCCGGTAACACTTCTCCTGCGATCCAGTCCTTAAATAAAAACTCTTTACTACCTGTCACAGTCCGATACCGTCTCGTTCCATCGGAGAGCAAGTTCATCGTGCACGCCGACCGAACGGGTCTTGCATGGTTCAAGGGCAAAAGCCATTTGATCGCCGCACGCGATTTCAGCGGCGAAGCGTCTCTCTCGCTTGACGCGTTGAATCCCGCATCGCTTGATATGACCATCAAGGCGGCATCGCTCGAAGAAACCAGTTCCGTCTTCACCGCGCCGCAAAAAGCGACCATCAAAAAAGAGCTTGAAACCATCGTCCTCGAAACCGCAAAATATCCCGACATCACTTTCAAAAGCACTGATGTTACCGGCACGATAAAAAACGGAGCGTTCGATGTAAAAATAGGCGGCAATATGACCCTGCACGGCGTCACGCAGCACGTTGTGATACCGGCGACAGTTACTGTAAGCGGCGACACCCTGCGCGCAGCGGGCGAATTCTCGCTCGACCGCAAAAAATTTAACGTCAACGCGACGAATGCATTTAAAGGACTTGTAAAGGTAAAACACAAGCTGAGATTTACTTTTGATATAATAGGCAAGCGTATCTAAAACAATACCGGTAACCCGATACTATGAATCTCAATTTTAAATTGCGCTTTTTGGGCGTTTTTGCGGCCATTTTCTTGCTGTCGATCGGAATTTTCGCACAACCTCGCACTAATGCGGCGGATGAAAAAGCTGAAGCCATCCTCAAAAAAGCCGTCCAGGTTATGGGCGGCGACAAGTACCTGAACGTGAAGACCCAGATCGGCCGCGGCAGGTACAGCGTTATTCGTGATGGAGCGGTTGTTTCGTTTCAGTCGTTCATCGACGTTATCGTTTTTCCCGATAAGGAACGCACAGAATTTAAGGGCAGCGGCGTCAAGACGGTACAGGTCAAC
>DATJGV010000146.1:0-6366 GCA_035494575.1 Pyrinomonadaceae bacterium
ACCCGTGCTCCGAGACGGAAGCCGCTCGACCCGCCCGGCTCTTCGTCAAACGTCGCACGTATCTGAAAATCCTTTTCACCGATCTTTATCTTGTCGCCGATCTTTAGTTTTAGGTCGTCGAGAAGAACCCGGGCGACGACGGCGCCGTTGTTTTCAAGCAAACCAAAATCGAATGGCTTGCCGTCGGACAGGACAAAATCCCCGACGAGCGGGAATGGCGGCTCAATACCTTTTAGTTCAACGAATTTTACGCTGTTGTTTCCAGCGGAAACGGGACGCGCCATGACCGCAGCGGTTATTGCTTCATTGCGGCCATCGATAATGCCGGAGCGATCGACGACGCTTTCGATCTTTGAGATCTCAGCAGGAGAAAAATCGCTTGTCGAACTGACCTCAATATCGGCCGTCATCAGAGCTCTGGCATCCGTTCCCACGGCGTGCATTAAATTTTGTATCAGCGACCGTAGACCAACAACTGCCCCCACACCAAGTGCTATACAAAGAAAAAAGAACAGTAGGCGCTGCCATGATGAGCGTATCTCGCGTCGGGTCAGATTGAGAATAAATTGCATACCTTTGCGAATCCAAGTAAAGGAGGGGTGGCGACGCCGGTGTCATTTTCATCGTCGCAACCACTACTTTCACCGCGTCTCCGCGTCGTGAATAAGCCGTCCGTCCTTTAATACGATCTGCCGCTGTGCCTGGTTCGCAAGCGCCGCGTCGTGCGTGACCAGCACGAGCGTTACGTTATGCTGCCGGTGAAGCTCTGTCATCAGCTCAAAAATATGCCCGCCGTTTTTTGAATCTAGGTTGCCTGTCGGTTCGTCCGCAAGCAGGATAGTTGGGGAATTGGCAAAAGCGCGGGCGATAGCGACGCGCTGCTGCTCGCCGCCTGAAAGCTCGGTCGGATAATGATGTCCGCGATTTGTAAGACCGACATCATTGATAAGCGTTTCGGCCCGGTCACGCGCATCGCGCGCTCCGCGAATTTCGAGAGGGATCAAAACGTTCTCGAATGCTGTAAGACTCGGTATCAAATGAAACGACTGAAAAATGAACCCTATCTTTTGGCTGCGAAGCTGTGCAAGAGCATCGTCGCTCATCGCGGTGACCTCCGCGGCGTCAATAATTATGTTGCCCGAGGTCGGAGCGTCGAGACCGGCTATTAGCCCGAGCAATGTCGATTTGCCGCTGCCCGAAGCGCCGGTTACCGCGACGAACTCGCCGTCTGGTATCTCCGCTGAAATGTCATCCAATATTGTTAGATCTTCTGTACCCGACCGGACGGTCTTTGTGACATGTTTGAGTTGGATCATAAGATGGTTAATCGCAAATCGCTATTGTTAATAGACTAGATTACGACCGGGCCAATTAACAATTAACTATCAACCGTGAACAGCAGGTGAACTACAAAATTGCGTAAACACGCCGTGATAAAATTGCATCCTATTCATCGGATCGCTCGTATCTAAGTTCATTATTTATGCGTTATATTATTCGAAATTCGGCATTCATTAGTTTCATCTTTTTGTCGGTGTTTGGCCTTGCCTGCTCGGTTTCGACCGCAAAAAAACAGACTGAAACGGACATCAACAAACCGCTCGTCCTGCCGCAGCAAACGAGCGACAAACCAAAGATCATCGCATTCGGTGACAGCCTTACCGCCGGTTTCGGTCTTGCGGAGACCGAATCATATCCTTATCTGCTTCAGCGAAAACTGGCGGCTGACGGCTTCGATTATGAGGTCGTAAATGCGGGTGTTTCGGGAGACACGAGCCTGGGCGGGCTGGAGCGCGCAGATTGGGTTTTGGGCGCGGACAACGCAAAGGTAGTCATTCTGGAACTAGGTGCAAACGACCTTTTGCGCGGCATTCCGGTCGCAACGATGAAGGACAATCTCGACAAGATAATCCGCAAGGCCAAGTCGCGAAATATGAAGGTTCTCCTTTGCGGAATGCTTGCGCCGCCGACAATGGGGGCACAGTATCAACGCGAGTTTACTACGGCGTTTCCCGATCTTGCGAGCGAGTACAAACTTGAATTCGTTCCCTTTTTGCTCGACGGCGTGGCGTTGGACAAGAACCTTAACCAGGCGGACGGTATCCACCCAAACGCTGAAGGCGAAAAAATTATGACCGATAATATTTATAAAGTATTGAAACCAATGCTCCAAAAATGATTTAATACTCATTTAAGACGTGCCGCACATCGAACAAGGGAGGGAATGCATGAAGTTTTACACTTTTGCTTTATTTTTTATTTTGGCTCTGGCCGTTTTCGCGGACTCTCAAACTCCTTCACCGTCTCCAGCTCAACCAGCAACCACGACTCAAAACGGATATGTTCGACCGGACGCCGGAACGCGCTTTAAGCGATATGTTAAGGGCATGTTCGGGCCTGAAGCGGTCGCAAAAAATGTGGTCAGTGCCGGCTATTTTACATGGCGCAATTCACCGGAAGAGTGGGGTGATCATTGGGAAGGCTTTGGCCGGCGATTCGCCTCCGGAATGGGCAAGAATGTCATTAAGCAGACGACCATCTACGGCCTGGACGAAGCCTTTAAACTCGACAGCGCATATTACAAAAGCAAGGACAAAAGTGTCGGCGCCCGAGTAAGAAATGCTCTCATCTCGCCTGTGACGGCCCGCGACAAAAACGGCAATCGCGTATTCGGTTTTCCGCGAGTCGTCGGAACGTATACGGCGAGCATAGTTGCGGCCGAGACATGGTACCCGGCACGTTACAACTACAAAGACGGCCTGAAAAGCGGAACGATCTCGCTTGGCGTCAACGCCGCGTTCAACCTATTCAGGGAATTTGTCTGGAAATAGGAACAAAACAAGGGGCGAATTGCATCGATCGCACGGATTTTTGGTTTTCATTCGTGACATTTGTGTAATTCGCGGCTAATTTTGTTCTGTATGAATGTCACCCATCTTGATTGCGCGCTTTGCGGACTCAGGCACGAGCCGAATGTCCTTCAAAATCTCTGTGTAGAATGCGGCAAACCACTCCTTGTCCGCTACGATCTCGAAGCGGCCGCTCAAACCTTATCACCAGATTCACTAAAAGAGCGTGAAGCAAGCCTTTGGCGTTACCGCGAAGTGCTGCCGATCGAAGACTGGAATAATACCGTTTCGTTTGGTGAGGGCTGGACACCGATGCTCAATGCCCAACGGCTCGCCGATACGCTGCCCGTCGAAATAAATCTGTATATCAAGGACGAAGGCCAGAATCCTACTCAGAGCTTTAAGGCCCGCGGAATGACGGCCGCGATCTCGATGGCCAAAGAGCTTGGGATAAAAAAGGTCGCCGTCCCGTCCGCCGGTAACGCCGCGGGAGCACTGGCCGCGTACGCCGCGCGCGCCGGGATGGAAGCTCACATCTTCATGCCGTCCGACACGCCGCGCGCGAACATTGTCGAGTGTCAGCAGACCGGCGCCAATGTTACGCTGATCGACGGCCTGATCACTGATTGCGGCAAGATAGTTGCCGAACGAAAAGAGGCAGAAGGCTGGTTCGACGTTTCGACCCTCAAAGAGCCGTATCGCGTCGAAGGCAAAAAGACGATGGGTTATGAGCTTGGCGAGCAGCTTAATTGGGAGTTGCCGGACGTTATTCTTTACCCAACCGGCGGCGGCACCGGCCTGATCGGTATGTGGAAAGCCTTTGACGAAATGCAGCAAATGGGTTGGATCGGCAATAAGCGTCCGCGAATGATCTCGGTCCAATCGTCAGGCTGCGCGCCGGTAGTTCGGGCGTTTGAAAATGGGGAACGGTTCGCCGCTGAATTCGAGAACGCCGAGACTGTCGCATCAGGGCTTAGGGTGCCAAAGGCGATCGGCGATTTCCTGATCCTTGACGCACTGCGCGCCTCGAACGGCACCGCAGTTGCCGTTTCGGACGAAGAATTGATAAAAGCAGTGGGCGAGATAGGTGCGTTGACAGGCATCTTTTGCGCTCCGGAAGGAGCAGCATGCCTGCCCGCGTTGCGAACATTGATCAAAGATGGTTTTGTAAACAACGGCGAAACTGTCGTGATATTTAACACCGGTTCGGGCGTCAAGTATCTAGAGGCATTTAGTGATTGATCAAAGCCGACTCAGCCTTCCACCATCGACTCTCAACGCCGCGCCTTGCACAAATTTTGCATCGTCCGAAGCAAGATATGCGATGACCGCAGCGATGTCTTCGGGACTGCCTACATCGGCTCGGTTTATTTTTTCCTCGCCTGCCTTTACGTTCGGGTTGTTCCACAGCATCGGTGTATCGACGGCTCCGGGCAGGATGGCATTTATACGAATTCCGAGCGGTTTTCCCTCGAGGGCAGAAGATCGGGTAAGCGAGAGCAGAGCGGCCTTTGCCGCAGCGTAAGACGAGACCAGCGGCTCCGTCTCTACTGCGTGGACGCTCGAAACGTTCACGATCGCGCCGCCGGATTTCATTTTCCGGAAAGCCTGTTTTGTGAAATAAAAAGCTCCAAGCAGATCGACATTCAGGATTTTAAGGAAGTCATCCCCGGTTTGTTCCGCGATCGGCTTAAATATCATCAGTCCGGCATTGTTTACGACGATATCAAGATGGCCGAATTTCTCAAGCGTTTGCGTAACGGCCGCCTCGACAGCCTCCTCATTCGAAACATCGCAGGCGACGCCGATTGCTCCGGGAGCGCCTGCGGATTTAACTTGTTCCGTGGCATCATCGCTTTTTTTCTGATCCAGATCAGCAATAACGACCTGTGCTCCTTCGGAACCGAATCGTTTTGCCGCCGCCAGGCCGATGCCGCTTGCGGCACCCGTGATTATCGCGACCTTGTCCTTAAATCTCATTGTTGACGTCCTTC
Organism: Pyrinomonadaceae bacterium; assembly: GCA_035494575.1. Taxonomy (GTDB): domain Bacteria; phylum Acidobacteriota; class Blastocatellia; order Pyrinomonadales; family Pyrinomonadaceae; genus OLB17. Next base: position 4,844 of record DATJGV010000146.1, read on the forward strand.
CAGATCTGCGTTTGCCGGGGCGGTTGGCAGGCCATTTTTGTGCTCGTGCGCCGTGCGCAGTCGTTTTGCCCAGCCATCGTCATATTCGTTCGGCAAAACGATCGGCACCTGCAGACAGACGCTTTGCGTTGGCAAAACCTCCTTCCAGTCGCTGATCAGTTTCTTGTATGCTTTTCCAACCGAACGGATATTTCTGTCAAGATCGAAAAGGCCGACCGGATCAACCTGTCCGGTATCTTCGCGCAGCGCGACGATCCAATCGACCTGATCGGTCAGCGAATACCAGGTGAATCCGACGACCGGAATACCATCGTTTCGCACGCGGAGCACGTTCGCCCATTCCTTCCACAACCAGTTAACGGCTTCGTCGCCGTTCGGCCCTTCTCGCAGATTTGTCTCGGTATGCATTACGGGCAGGTGATAGCGGTCGTAATATTGCCACGTGATCTCGTCGTAGCCGAAAACCTCGCCTGATGGTGTTGTCATACCGTCCGCCGAGACACGATGCTCGTTTGTTATGTAATAATCGTTTCCTAAAATGCAATGATGTTTTAAGCGGTTACCAAGAAAAAAATGATATTCGTCGCGAGTCAGACCGTTGTCCATTAGGAACTCATACATTTCCGATTCGATCCGCCGTCCGTAATTCAGATCAAGAGAAAGAAAACGCCTTGCGTTCAAGATCTCGGCGGGCCCGATCGCTGCGGGATTTTCCGCATGGAAATATTCTGAAGATTCGCTTTGGATAAAGATCGCGTCGGGCCGAACGTCCAGAATTGCCTGCATAGCCGTAACGTTCGCCTTGACTATATTTTTCAGTGCGATGACGAACGTCTTATCGCTTTCCAACTGTTCGTTCCACCAGCCGAATTTGGCGGAAAAAGTGGCGCAGATGTACATCTCGTTTACCGGCGTATAAAGCTGAACCCACGGGAAGCGTTTTGCAAAATCGCGAGCATACGACGCAAACAACTCAGGAAAATCGCCGTTCTGAAAATCTCCGATCCAATCTGGGACTCCAAAATGGCACAGGTCAGCGATCGGTGCGATATTCAGCCGTTTCAGCTCGGCAAATGTCTCATCGGCAAAAGACCAGTCATATTTCCCCTCAGCCAGGAAAGTGCGGTGCAGGGGCGGCCCGTAGCGCAGAAACCTGATACCCAGCTCGTGAACAAGCGAAAAATCTTCCTTCCATCGCTCGTAGTGGCCGCATTTTTCCATCTCATCGATACGCACGCGTCCGTTTTGAATGGTCGGAGAGCTGTTCTCGATCCCCGTCGCAAACATAAATGCTGGAGTCATCGCCATAAGCGTAGTCCATCCCATGCCGAATTAGTTTCGGTCACAATTAGGTCTTCTTGTTGTTTACTGCATTTTACGTTCCATAAAATTTTCCGGCCGAATCGCTCAAAAACTTGGAAAACTTACCCCAATTTGATAGCCTTTTCTTTGACTTTTTGTCGGTGCAGCTAGGAGTGTGTCTTTATGTTTAGTGATAATTTCAGACGTGGTGAGGGAAAAGG
>DATJGV010000147.1:0-12693 GCA_035494575.1 Pyrinomonadaceae bacterium
ATTCCGTAGCCTGCCCTGATCACGGTGTTGTCGCTCTTAAAGGGACGCCATGCAATGCCGAGCCGCGGTGCAAAATCGTTCTTATCCGTCGGGACAACGCCGGGACCGGTACAGCAGACAACTCTCGGATCGTTCGCCAGCCGGGCAACCTCGGGGTCGCGTACGAGAAGACGCCCGTCGCCGGTCAGGTCAACCATGCGGCCGCCCAGATTTTTGTCGCGCCACGGCTGATGCAGTTCATAGCGAAGGCCAAGGTTGACGGTCAACTGCGGACTTAATTTCCAGTCGTCCTGAACGTAAAACGCCCACGGGTTGCTGCTTATAATGGCCGGGTTCGGCACATTGAGGACTTGGTTGCTAGCGTTGCCAAGCAGAAAGTCTGCGATGGAATTTGGGCGTGACGCACTGCTGCTAAGGCTGCTGTTGCCGATGCTGTAAAGCCCGCTGAAATCCAACCGCCCATTCGAATTGATATGGTCGATGTTTTCAAACCGGTTAAAATCGATGTTAAAACCGGCCTTCAGGCTGTGACGGCCCCGCGTTAAAGAGACGCTGTCTGAGAGCTGGTAAGTCGTCTGAGTGGTTTCAAGTATCGAGCCGGCAAACCCGCCATAGCTTAACTGTCCGCCCGACGTCAGCAAAATAACTGGAAGCGTTTTCAAAAGTGTGTTCGTGATGCCGAACTGCGTCGGATCGACCTCGGTGATAGCTTGTCCGTAATCGCCGTGCAGATAACCAAAACGAAATTCGTTTATAAGGGTCGGATTTACGATGTGTGTCCACGACGAGTTGAAAACGCGCCCGTTTCCTTTTAGATCAACTGCCGCATATGGCAAAACCGCTTCGGTGTCGCGCCGGTTATTCTGCCAGGTGAACCTTCCGTAAATCGAGTCATTAGGCGTTGCCTGGTGGTCGATGCGGATAGCGGTCTGATCGTTCAGGAAATTACTGCCCGCAGTTCCGGCATAATTCAGGTCGGAGGTCGAAGTGAAATTCGGGAGCGGCTGAACGGCGTTTATGAGGGCAAGCGCAGTCGAGCTAAGCCGGCCGGCCGGTATTTTGTTACCGGCAAATGGCTGTCGGATAAACTGAGGATTGAAAACAGATGGCGATGAGCCGGTGTATGACGGATTGGGCACGGTCGTGCTCGGGTCGAAAATTTGCCCTGTGTGGACACAGTCGCCCGACGGTGTGCCGTCGGGATTTAGCAATGGAACCGGAACCTGGGTGGTGCCGACTTTAGCTGTGACGCAGCCGCCAAGATTGGCGGAAAAATCGCCGCTTCTCTCGGCCTGCGTCAGCACTCTCGCAAAGGCCGGTCCGCGCCCGTTGTTTCTCAGTCCCTCATAGCTAAAGAAGAAAAAAGTTTTGTTCTTGTCGAATACAGGACCGCCCTCGCCGAAATGCGGCGTCCAGATCGGGCCGCCGACACTGCCGCCAAACTGGTTGAAACGCAGCTTGCTTTTGCCATGTTTTCCGTTAGATCCGATTGGCAGACGCGGATCGGTGGGCTGGAAGAAATCGTTTTGCCCAAATTCGAAAAGCGAACCGTGAAAACGGCTGGTTCCGCTCTTTGTCGCCACGTTGATCTGAGCAAATCCCTCGTATTCCGCCGAATACGCATTGTTCTGAAGCAAAAATTCTTTTACCGTCTCCAGCGCGGGGGTAATTACCGGTGTCCCGAAGGTCTGATCGTTATTGGCTTGTCCATCAATCTTAAAGGTGTTGGACGACGGACGTCCGCCGCTGATCGACATCGTGCCGCCGCTTTCGAGGCGAAATGATTCCGCGTTGCTCGAATTCACACCCTGTCCGTTTACGGTCGAATCTATCGATAGGAAATTGTAAACGTTGCGGTTACTCGACGGCAGGTCGGTCAACTGCTGCGAAGTAATGACCTGGCCGACGCTCGCATTTTCGGTTTGCAGAAGCGGTGCCTGATCCGTTACCTGAACTGTCTCACTGACCTGTCCGACCTTCAGCACGATGTTGACGCTCGCGCGCGATCCGACGTTGACGGTGACGTCGCTGACAACCGTTTTTGAGAAACCCGGAGCGGCCGCCAACACTTCATAATTCCCCGGTATCAGGAACGGCACGTTGTAAATCCCTTCGCTGTTTGTCGTTAAGGTTTGGCTCGTTTTATTGCCGAGATTGGTAACGGTGATGGCTGCTCCTGCAACGACACCTCCGCCCGGGTCGGTCACGGTACCGACTATCGATCCGCGTTCCGTTTGTGCGAAGGTGGCGGACAGCGAAATTAGAAAAACTGTAAAGGCAAACACAACTGTTCGGGTTAGACTGCGTTTCATGATTCGACCTCCAGAGATTTCCAACGGACATGGTCCGAAGGAGTTGAAAAAATAGCTTTTCGTTTTTTGTCTGAGCGAATATGAAACCGTACCCTGGGGGAGGTTTTGCCTAGTAACGCTTTTTCTTGACCGCTTCAGACGTCTTTTCAATAAACTCGAGACATTTCTCGCCGAGCGTGATCGCCACCGACACCGAAAGCACGTCGACGACACAAAGCTGTGCAATGCGCGAGGTCAGGACCTCGCCGCCGAATGCCGATTCGGGCGCTGCCGTCAGCAGCACAATGTCCGCAAATCTTGTTATTGGGGAAGGGCTGTAATTTGTTATTGCTATCGTCGTCGCTCCGTTCCGCTGTGCCGAAGCCAACGCATCGACCACGTCCGTTGTGCTGCCGGAATGTGAGACGCCGATCGCAACGTCGCCTTTCTTTAGCAGAGCCGCTGCCATTGCCTGCAGATGCGCGTCGCCGTACGCATCGACCATCAGGTCCATTCGCGCGAGTTTCCATTTCGCTTCGTGTGCCGTGAACGACGAATACCCGACGCCGTAAATGTCAATGCGGCGCGCGCCGGCCAGCACCTTGGCGGCGACCTCGACCATTTCCGGGTCAAGCGACCTCATTGTGTCATCGACCGCCTGCCGGTTTGTCTGAAAAACCTTGTTCGAAAGATCTTTGGAGCTGTCGCCAAAGCTAACGTTTTCGTGAATGTGGTGCACCGGCTCGACAAGGTCCTGAGCGAGCCGAAGTTTAAAATCCTGGTATCCTTTGTACCCGAGCACCCGGCAAAAGCGTATTATCGTCGATTCGCCAACGCCTATGTTTTGCGACGCTTCGGAAATGGACATGTGCATTACCCGCTCGGGGTTTTGTAATACAAAATCGGCCACCGCCCTCTCGGACGGCTTAAAGCTCTCAATTGCGCTTTTTATTCTGATCAGGCATCCCGCCTGAGCAGGAGCCAGATTTGACCGCTTTGTTTTCATTTGTTATTGCCTCCTTCGTGTTCGAATATCATCGCTTACGAAGGATTAAATTTAAACTCGTCCGGGCTTGGCGAAGAACTACAAAGAATGCTATGTTGGTGGAACATTACTCCATCCGTCGAGAGTTGTCAAGTTTATTTTCACAACTTTGCCGGATCATGGAGTTTTTCTACAAACTTTTTTGAGGCAGATAATAAAAATGGAAAAACTGGCAATTTTTGGCGGAAACCCGGTTGTGACCGAGCTGTTTCCGGCGTTTCCTGCTTTTGATAAATCGGACGAAAATGCTTTGATCGAAGTGCTGCACAGCGGCATTTGGGGCGGTTACAATCCAAAGGTTGGTGAATTTGAAAGGGCCTTCGCGGACTTTCACGAATCCCGTTTCGGTATCACTGCCGCAAACGGAACGGTCACGCTCGAAACAGCGCTCGCCGCCGCGGGCATCGGCCAAGGCGACGAAGTGATCGTCCCGCCGGTCAGCTTTATCGCGACCGCGACTGCTGTTTTGCGTGTCGGCGCAACACCGGTTTTTGTCGATATTGACGGCCCGACCTGCAACATTGCCCCATCCGGAATAAGGGCAGCGATCACCGGGAAAACCCGTGCTGTCATTCCGGTTCATTTCGCCGGACAGCCTGCCGACATGGACGAGATAATGGAGACCGCGCGCGAGCATGACCTGGTTGTGATCGAAGATTGTGCCCACGCCCACGGTGCAGCCTGGCGCGGAAAAAAGATAGGTAGTTTCGGCGATTTCGGCTCATTCAGCTTTCAGGCGTCGAAAAATCTGACGGCGGGTGAAGGCGGTTTTCTTACTTGTAATGACGATGAACTTGCCGAAAAAGCGCGTTCGATCTGCAATCAGGGCCGACGAACGGGCGGAGCTTGGTATGAGCATGTCCGGCTTGGAACCAACCTTCGAATCACAGGCTGGCAAGCCGCTATTTTGCTAACGCAGTTTGCGCGGCTCCCCGAACAGATCAAAACGCGCGAGGGCAATGCCGCGGTATTGAACGAGAGACTGAAGGATATTGATCTTATATCACTGGCCCATGTGGACGAACGTGTCACTCAGCATAGCCATTATCTTTATCTTATACGTCTCAATCTCGAAAGATCTCCGGGACTCACAAAGGAAAGATTCGTTGAGGCTCTTGCCGCCGAAGGTGTTCCCTGTTCTGTCGGTTACCCGCAGCCGCTGTACAAAAATCAGGTATTTAAAGAAGGAAACCATATTACAAATGACTGCCCTGAAGCGGAGCGAATGTGCAAAGACACATTTTGGCTTTCACACGAAGTCATGCTTTCGATGCCCGCACAAGCAAGCAGTGCAGCAGCCGCGATCGCTAAGGTTGCGGATTCGGTCGATGCACTGACGGACCGGAAAGCCTTAGGTATCTAAGTGTGAAAAGCAGATATCTTGCGAAAACTTTCTCAAAGTGCCATCATTTTGATATACCCGGAGTACCAGAAAAATGGCTGCGCTTTTAGAAAAAACCCTCGAATTGGAAGAATATCTCGTGATGCCCGAGAACGAGATGCACGAACGTATCGAATTTGCGCGTAAAGAACTGGGCAAGCGTGTCGTTATTCTCGGCCATCATTACCAGCGGGACGATGTTATCCGGCATGCCGATCTTACGGGTGATTCGTACCAGCTTTCCGTAATGGCGTCGCAGACGGATGCGGAATACATCGTCTTTTGCGGCGTACATTTTATGGCCGAATCGGCCGACATTCTCGGGAAACCGTCGCAGCGGGTCATTTTGCCCGATCTTGGCGCGGGCTGTTCGATGGCGGACATGGCAACGGTCGAGCAGGTCGAGGATGCGTGGGAGCAGCTTCGCGATATAGGCGTTTTAGAGTCGAAAGTTGCGCCGATCACATATATGAATTCGTCCGCCGCGATCAAGGCATTTTGCGGCCGTAATGAAGGCGTCGTTTGCACCTCGTCAAACGCAGTTCCGCTGTTTGATGTTTACCTGAAAGAGTTCGACAAGATGTTTTTCTTCCCCGACCAGCATCTCGGGCGAAACACAGGCGCCAAATTCGGCATTCCGGCGGAGCAGATGGTCCTGTGGAACCCGCACGAAGAGCTTGGCGGAAATACCGAAGAGGACCTGCACAACGCAAAATTGATCCTATGGCGCGGCCACTGCTCGGTGCACGGCCGATTTAAGCCCTGGCATGTCGATCAGATCAGAAAACAAGTGCCGGGCATCCAGGTTTTGGTGCATCCGGAATGCGTCCGAGAAGTTGTTGACATAAGCGATCTGAACGGTTCAACTTCGTTCATCATCAAGACCGTCGAAAACGCTCAGAGCGGCTCAAAATGGGCGATCGGGACCGAAGTAAATCTGGTGAACCGTTTGCAGCAGCGTTTTCCCGACAAGGAAATTCACCTGCTTGCGCCCGACCTCTGCATGTGCGCGACGATGTACCGCATCGCTCCGCAAAATCTGGCTTGGGCGATGGAAAATCTGCTCGAAGGAAATGTCGTGAATGAAATAGCTGTTGACGCAGAAACCAAGCATTTCGCGAATGTCGCTTTGAAGCGGATGATCGAGCTTACTGAAGGAAAGAAAAATTAGCCACAAATATCACGAATTGCACGAATGCTCTTTTATTTGTGTTATTTGTGCTATTCGTGGCTAGTTCGATTTTATGGCTTTTTTGAGCGACAAATTGCCCGACAACGCCCGGGGCAAATTTTATGTTGACAGCCAGTGCATAGACTGCGATGTCTGCCGCGACATCTCACCCGCCAATTTTACCCGCAACGACGAAAACGGTTATTCCTACGTCTGGAAACAGCCCTCAACCCCTGAAGAACTTGAGCTTTGCGAAGAAGCCGTAATGGCGTGCCCCGTCGAAGCGATCGGTGATGATGGGGAGTGCTGATTTGTACAGCCGCCAAAATCTTTTGCTTGCTTTATTGCCCCAAGTCAAACAAAATAAGGAAAAGGAGTTTACCTGAATGAGCGAGAGCGAGGCATCGGCGATTTCACGCATGCGGTGCCGCGAGATAATGACGAAAAACGTCAAAACGGCGACGCGCGACATGACTTTGCAACAGGTGGCCGCGATAATGCGCGACGGCGATATGGGCGCCGTTCCGGTTATCGAAAACGGCAAGCTTGTCGGCATAGTCACGGACCGCGACATCGTTGTGCGCTCGATCGCGGACGGCCACGGGGCCGATGGGCATATCGCGGACGCAATGACCGGAGAGGTCTTTGCGGTCAAGCCTGACGATTATGTTTTCGAGGCCGTTCGCCTAATGGGCGACAAACAGGTTCGTCGCATTCCGGTGGTTACCGAGAACGGAGAATTGGCGGGCATTATCGCAATGGCCGATGTCGCCTTAGAGATGGAAGACGAACGCGAGATCGCCGAAACGCTTGAGGAAATTTCGAGCGGTGCAAGTTTTTGGAGTAAGCAGTAAGAGAAGGAAGCAGCAGTAAGCATTTGCGGTAGAGTGATATTAACTGCTTACCGCTGCTGTCGTCTGCCAACTGATTTTTATGGCAAAGTCGTTCAATCGCCACTTTCAATTTTTAGCTTCGTCAAAGAACGTTCGTTCGGGTCAGCTTTGGTATCCGGCGGCGGATGTTTACCAAACACCGGACGGCTGGCTGGTAAAGGTCGAGCTTGCGGGCGTTTCGGTCGAGGATATAGAGATCGATATCCAGGGAAACGTTCTGTACATTGCCGGCTGCCGTAAGGACCGCTCGTGCGCGGCCGGACTTTCCTATCATCAGATGGAGATCACGTATAGCCGTTTTGAAAAAACGCTGCGGTTTCCGGCGTCTATCGAAGGCGCAACGATCGAAAATAATTTCGAAAACGGGTTGCTGCTCATTCGCCTGCACAAGGAGAAAAAGTAAAACCCCACTGCAGCATCATCACATCTAAACACAGCAAAATTTATGGCAGAAGAAAAAACTCAAGATCAAACCATAAAAACGCCTCCTCCGTTGCCACGGCCTTTCGAAATCGCGGTTTTGCCGCTGCAGAACACGACGCTGTTTCCCGAAACGGTCGTACCGCTTGCAGTCGGCCGCGACCGCTCGGTCAAGGCGGTTGAATCCGCTCTTTCCACTGAAGAAAAGCTGATCGCCTGTATCACAACGAAAACCGAAAATATCACCGGCGACGAGGCAAAACCCGAAGACCTGTACAAGATCGGCACCATCGTGAACATCAAGCGAATGATGCGTAACGAAGGCGTTATGCAGCTGATCGTGCAGGGAATGGACCGTTTTGAGGTTGTCGAGTGGACGCAGGAACAACCGTATCTAAAGGCAAAGGTTCAGATATTGCCCGACCTTAAGGTCGTCGACGAAGAAGAGATCGAAGCGCTGAAACGCAACATTCAGGGAATGATACAGCAGGCGCTTGCGCTTCTGCCGCAAGTGCCGCCCGAAGTGCGTATGGCCGTCATGTCGCAGACCGATCCGGTGCAGCTTTCATATTTTCTCGCATCGGTGCTGGATCTCGGCGTCGAAACCGAGCAGAAAATGCTCGAGTCGAGCACGGTTGACGGTCTGTTGACGCTGACGCACGCCGCGCTGGCCCGAGAGCTTGAGATAATGCAGATCCGGTCAAAGATCGCATCCGAAGCTCAGACGGAGATGGACAAATCGCAGCGCGATTACGTTCTGCGCCAGCAGATGAAGGCGATTCAGAAAGAGTTGGGCGAGGACGAAACCGGCGAAAAGGCCGAGGCTGCCCAGCTTCGCGAGCGACTTGAGACGGCTGATCTTCCGGACGATGTGCGAAAAGAGGCTGACCGCGAGCTAAAGCGGATGGAGCAGCTTCCGCAATCGGCGCCGGATTATCACGTCATTCGCACATATCTCGAATACATTCTCGAACTGCCGTGGCGAAAATCAAGCGAAGAAAAGCTCGATCTGAATGAGGCGCGCAAGATCCTGGACGAGGACCATTACGGGTTAGAGGATATCAAGGAACGCATTCTCGAATCGCTTGCAGTTGTTAAGCTGCGGCCTGATTCCAAGAGCCCGATACTGCTTTTTGTCGGCCCTCCCGGAGTCGGTAAAACTTCGCTGGGACGCTCGATCGCACGAGCACTCGGACGCGAATTCGAGCGAATGAGCCTCGGCGGAATGCGTGACGAGGCGGAATTGCGCGGCCACCGCCGCACATATATTGGGGCGATGCCGGGACGCATCATTCAGGCCCTGCGCCGCGTCGGCGTCAACAATCCGGTGATGATGCTCGATGAGATCGACAAGCTAGGAAACGATTATCGGGGCGATCCGGCGTCGGCGCTGCTCGAAATTCTAGATCCGGCGCAAAATAACACGTTTCGCGACAATTACATCGATCTGCCGTTCGATCTGTCGAAAGTTTTCTTCATCGCAACGGCCAATCAGCTTGGGCCGATACCTGTTCCGCTTCGCGACCGCATGGAGATAATCCAGCTTGCCGGTTACAGCGACCGCGAAAAACTGAACATCGCGAAACAGTATCTCGTTCCGCGTCAGATCAAGGAGAACGGCCTTGCCGAAAACCAGCTTGTCATCACGGACGACGCGATCGACCTGCTGACTTCGCGATACACACGAGAAGCAGGCGTTCGCCAGCTTGAACGGACGATCGGAAATCTTGCTCGAAAGGTCGCTCTAAAAGTTGCCGAAGGCGCGACCGAAACCGTCACCATTTCGGCTAAGGATATTAAAGAATATCTGGGCGGTCCGCGTCTTTATCCCGAAGAAGCCCGAAAGGAACTGCCTGCCGGTGTCGCAACGGGCATGGCTTGGACCGAAATGGGCGGTGAGATCTTGTTCATCGAGGCGACGCTCTTGCCGGGCGGCAGCGGACTGACACTGACCGGACAACTGGGCGACGTTATGAAGGAATCCGCACAGGCGGCCCGCAGCTATCTCTGGTCGCATGCCGTCGAACTCGGGATCGATCCGGAAATGATCAAGCAGAACGGCGTTCATCTGCACGTGCCGGCCGGAGCTATTCCGAAGGACGGTCCAAGCGCCGGTGTGACGATGGCTGCGGCGCTGGCTTCGCTTTACACAGGCAGAAAGGTACGCTCCGATACGTCGATGACCGGTGAGATCACGCTGTCGGGGCTTGTCTTCCCGGTCGGAGGAATTAAGGAGAAAGTGATGGCGGCGCATAGGGCCGGGATCCGGCGGATCGTGCTTCCCGATCGGAATGAAGCCGATACGGAGGAGATCCCGGAAGACGTGCGAAAGGAATTGACAATAATTCCCGCAACCCGCGTTAGCGACGTGCTGAACGCCGCTCTCGAAGCAGAACCCTCTGAGCCGGTCGGGAAAAACTATATGATCCAGGGCGGTGACACGAACCGCGAAACCGGCGAGCGCCTGATAGCGAAGGAAAAGCGTTGATCGATTTTGCAGGCGATGATAAACAGGATGTCCTGGCGGCATCCTTTTTTATTTTTCGAGGTAAGGTTTTTTCATTTCTTGTCACTCCACAATGACGGGCCGATATTCGGCCCTAAAATTAATAAATAAAATTTTTAGGAGATTGAAATGAAAAAACTTTTTACCAGATCGCTTATCGCAGCCACACTTTTGTCGCTAACGTTATCCTTTACTTTTGCTAACCCGGCACAAGCGTCCGTTGTAACATCCGCAACCGTTAAAGCCTTAGGCCGCTATTTACTGTCCGGAACATATCATCTGAATGCGGGTCAGGTTTCCTGGCACAAAGTGCCGATGCGGGCCGGAACCAGTGTTTACGTCCGCCTCAGCGGCGATGGCAGCACCGATCTGGATATGTACGTCGTCGATGCCTACGACAACCCGATCGAGAGTTCGACGAGCTACGGCGATGACGAAGCGATCGACCTCGACATTTACGAAAACGGATATTTCTGGGTAAAAGTGGTAAATCGCGGCGATTTTTATAACGACTATACCGTGACGGCTGTTGAGTATTAAGAATATCACAGGGGATATCTTCTCAAGACACGCACGAGCGTTTGATAAAGATGATTACGAGGGGGTGATTGAATCTCGGATGTTTTTGATAAACTATGGGTATTTGCTTTGGTAAGTTCATGTCGGCATAATACCCAACCATTTTTTCATAGTTCAATATGCCGAGTTGACAAGCATAAATGTTTATTCGTATTAGTAAATTACTGAACTCAAATTGAGCTGGGGATGGCCTGCTGGAAACGTTGAAAATAAAGGGACCGCACGACGTTATCATTTTGACCATGATCCGGCCCATCCTTATCGCCATCACACTGATCTGTATAGTATAAATATATCAAGTAAATTTTTAGGGCATACTGTTGGGAGCGTAGAGTTATGGATCGATCCTTCGCAATTTTAAGTAAATGGGGTTGTCTGCTGGTGCTTTTGATACAAATGGTTTTTGCGGTTTCGTGTTCTTCGGGCTCAAATGCACAGACAGGCGGATTCCCGCCGCCGCTGGTTGAGGTTGGCAAAGCCACTTCAGATCTGGTTCGCGAGGAAAGCGAGTATATCGCCCGCTTCGAGTCGCGAAAGTCCGTAACACTTTCACCGCGCGTCGGCGGGATCATCAGGTCGATCAATACTGCTTCAGGCAGCATGGTGGGCGGCGGTCAGGTTTTGATCAGGATAGAGGCAAGCCAGCAAGAAGCGGCCGTCCGTTCGGCGTCCGCCGGAATCGAATCGCGTTCGAGAATTGTAGATCAGGCGCGCTCCCAGCTTGCGTCCCTGGAAGCGGATAAGATTTCCCGCGATTCTAATCTCAAACTTGCGAAAATTCAGCTCGACCGCGTGCGGACACTTCAAAACCAAGGCGTCCTCAGCCGCCAGGAATTGGATATTGCGGAGAACAACTACCAAACGGCGATTTCGAGCCTGGGGGCGATCAACGCGCAGATACAGTCGCAAAAAGCCACGATCGCACAGGCACAGACCGACACCAGACAGGCATCTGCGGCGCTTTCTGAGCAACAGGCCCAACTTCGATACTATGATATTTCTGCTCCTTTTGCGGGGGTTGTAGGCGACATTCCGGTAAAGGTCGGTGATTATGTTTCGCCCTCCACCCAGCTAATGACGATCACCGTCAACCAGCCGCTGGAAGCGTATATCTACATTCCAGTCGAAAAATCTTCGAAATTAAGAACCGGAATGCCGGTTGAATTGATAGCTCCTGACGGGAGAGAACTGGGACCGAGCCGCGTCTTTTTCGTCGCTCCCGGGGCCGAGGGCGACGATCAAACTATTCTGATCAAGGCCGAATACGCAAATTCCGACGGGCGAGTTCGAGTCGGCGAATCGGGCCAGGCACGGATCGTCTGGTCACAGGATTCCGGGCTTTGGATCCCGGCGACCGCGGTTACGCAGCTTGCAGGGCAAAACTTTTTGTTCCTTGCAAAGCAGGAAAACGGGCAATGGAGCGCTCATCAGACTCCGGTGAAGCTCGGCCAGCCGACAAACAGCAAATACCCAGTGATCGATGGCATCACTCCCGAAGATGAAATAGTTCTCACCGGCACCCAAAACTTATTCGACAAGATGCCCATCACGATAAAGGGCCGCAACGAGCAACCGCAACAAGGGGTGCAGTAATATGTTTAATTTTTTTATCGAACGGCCGATCTTTGCATCGGTGTGCTCGTTCATGATCCTGATGTCGGGACTGATGACGATCCCGGCTCTGCCGATTGAAAATTACCCCGACATCGCTCCGCCTTCAGTTCAGGTGACCGCCGTTTATACGGGCGCAAATGCCGAGACAGTCGAGACAGCGGTAACGTCCCTGATCGAACAACAGATCAACGGCGTCGAAGGGATGCGATACATGACGTCGAGCAGTACGGCCAGCGGCATCAGCACCGTAACGGTATTCTTCGATCTCAGTCGAAACCCGGATCTCGCGGCGGTCGACGTGAAAAACCGCGTTTCCGTTGTTGAATCGCAGCTGCCGCCCGAGGTCCAGGCTCTCGGCGTTCGCGTTGAAAAGGTAAATAACAACTTCACGATGGCGATCGGTTTCGATGCCGGGCCATACTCCGACCAATTCGTACACAACTATATCGACCTCTATGTTCGCGACCGCCTAAAACGCGTCAAAGGTGTCAGCGACGTCGTGATCTTCGGCGGCGGTAAATATTCGATGCGCTTGTGGCTGGATCCGGAAAAGCTTGCACGCCGCGGTATTACCGCAGCCGATGTTGTCCGGGCTTTGAATGATCAGAACATACAGGTTCCCGCCGGGCAGATCGGTGCGCGTCCGCAGGCCGCGGATCAGATGTACCAGATCAACATCCGGGCCAAAGGCCGGCTCGAAACGCCTGAGGAATTCTCTGATGTGATTGTCCGCTCGAACGGGCCGGATGACGTCGTGAAAGTTAAAGATATAGGCCGGGTGGAAATGGGGCTC
>DATJGV010000148.1:0-2074 GCA_035494575.1 Pyrinomonadaceae bacterium
CGAAAATTTCATCGACAGCCGGCTGCAGGACCTCGAACAGGTCATCAATTACAAAATGCTCAAATGGACGAGCGCTCTCCAGGAGCTTTCGATGTCGCCGGTTTTCGTCGAGTTTCCGAACCGTATCGGCAACTGGCAGCGCGAGCTGGACAGCGCCGGGCTGAGGATGAAGACCGGTATCGCCGAACGCGTGGCTGCCCGACGCGCTAGATTTGATGCAGTTTCGGCGCAACTTTCTCCGCTAAAACTGGCATCGAATGTTAGCGCGAACCAAACGAGGTTGGCGGTCTTGAATGAACGGAACAGCGCCGCAGCGCGCACCGTATTGAATACAAAGCTGAAGAGCCTGAAGGTTTGCACCGCAACGCTTGATGCTTTGTCGCCGCTGAAAGTGCTTGGGCGTGGATTTTCGATAACCGAAAAAGAGAATGGCGAAATTATACGAAGCGTTAAGCAAACTGCGGCCGGCGAAACGGTCAAGATAAAGCTGGCCGAAGGCAGCCTGAAAGCAAAGGTAACAGAAACTGAACAGCCGGGAAGTAATGAATAGAATTATTGTTGATCTCAACGAAACACATACGGTAAGCAATGGCGTCGGAACACCAGGCACGGCTTTGCAGCCCGCAAAGCGCGGGTGGTTTTTCAGGTTTATGAAAATTACCGGTATATTGCTTGCCGCTCTGATCGTCATTGGCGGAGTCGGCGGATATCTGTATTGGCAAAGCCTGAAACGAACGCCGCAGTATTCGCTTGCGTTGCTGATCGACGCGGCTCGCCGAAACGACCAGGCCGAGATAGACAAGGTCGTTGACATTAACGCCGTTGTGGACGATTTTGTGCCGCAGATAACAGGCAAGGCGATAGACATGTATGGGCGCGGGCTGCCGCCTTCAACAATAGGCAAGGTTGCCTCGGTCGCCGCTCCGATGATGCCGGCGGTCAAGGACCGCGCACGGGCCGAGCTCCCGGATAAGATCCGTGAACGGACCGAAAAATTCAAATATGTTCCGATGCCGGCGATCGTGTTTGGCGCCGATAAATATCTCGATATTTCGATCAAGGGCGACGATGCCGTAATAAAAAGCAAACAAGCCGACCGCCCGCTCGAGGTTCGGATGAAGCGGAACGGCGACCGCTGGCAGGTTGTCGCCGTCAAGGATGACGAACTTGCTACGCAGATCGCCCGACAGATCGGGCAGGAGATAATCGCCGTCGCGGCAAACGGCGGAGTCGACGGAGCGGCCGAACGGTTGGGCATCAGCGACCTGCAAAACATTCTTCAGCGGGCGAGTGAAATTTTAAGGTAGGCAGTTGGCAGCCGCGGCAGGCAGTAAGTACAATGCCTCGTATGGAAAAATCGTTTGAAAAATCTCTCGACGAACTGGAAAAGATCGTCCGTAAGCTCGAGGACGGTGATCTGCCGCTCGAGGAAAGCCTGAAATTGTTTGAGAACGGCGTCAAGCTGTCTCGCGAGTGCCGCGAAAGATTGACAGCCGCCGAACGGCGCATCGAGATATTGATGAAGGACGCGGACGGAAACCTGAGCCTCTCACCGCTCGAAACCGACAGTTTGAGCCATGAGAAGAAATCTCCTGCGGTAAAACGTATCGTGTTCGAGAACGATAACGACGAAGCTCCCTTTTAAGCGGCCTAGCGCATCGCGGCGAACATCACCATTGCTGCTACAGCAACAAAGAAAATCGCAAAACAGATCACACCCACGACCACCGAATAGATAATGATGTTCGTCGTGTTCTCTTTGCCTGTTTTTCCGTTATATTTTTTACCGCAGGCCTGACATTTGACGTGGGTCAGAAGTTTAGGCCCGAGCATGCCGCCCCACCATGTAAAACTTAGTTTCTGGGCGGAGCTGCTTTGACATTGCGGACAGGGTGCGTAAGTGTTCATCTCAAGGCTTGGGCGGCGCTACGACCAATTTCTTTTCCAAAAGGTCGCACGCCTCGTACGCGCCGGTCGGATCGATCGCAATTCCACCGGCTTCGATCTTGGCGATCTTGCCCTCTTTATTTACGACAAACGTTGCCCGACGGCCGTAACCGTTGGCTTCGTTGAA
>DATJGV010000149.1:0-8609 GCA_035494575.1 Pyrinomonadaceae bacterium
CACCTGCAGGTCGTCCATCTTTAATCCCTTCCAAAGCTCGGCGTTATTGTATTTTTCGCGAAGCGGCGGCGTCATGACGTATTTCGCACCGTTGAAATCTTCGCCGTAATCTTCGATGTTATGAAAGAGGTACTGCGGACACGTTTCGGCAAATGCAGGTATGCCGCGGTCACGAGCTTCGCGGACTTTGTTCAAAGCATCGGCGCAACTAAGATGAACAATGTAAACGGGCGATTCTGCCATCTCGGCAATGGCGATGGCGCGGTGAACGCCTTCGGCCTCGGCGATCGTCGGCCGCGTCAGGGCATGATATTTAGGAGCCGTCCGCCCCTCGGCAAGAAAACGTTTGATAATCTCGTTTATAACGATGCCGTTTTCGGCGTGCATGCAGATCAAGCCGCCGCGTCGCCCCGCTGCCGACATCGCCCGAAAGATCGTCGCGTCATCCGCCAAAAACACACCGGGATAGGCCATGAACAGCTTGAATGAGGTGATTCCCTCATCCATAAGCGTGTACATTTCTTCTGTATGACGATCTTCGAACTCGGTCGTAATTAGGTGAAAGCCGTAGTCGATGGCGCATTTCCCGCTCGCTTTCGCGTGCCAGTTATCGACACCTTGAATCATCGATTCGCCCTTATTCTGCACTGCAAAATCGATGATCGTCGTCGTCCCGCCAAACGCCGCCGCGCGCGTGCCCGTGAAAAAATCGTCCGAGCTTTGCGTCCCGCCAAACGGCAATTCCATATGCGTGTGCGGATCGATGCCGCCGGGAATGACAAGCTTGCCTGACGCATCGATCACGCGATCTGCTTCCATATCAAGTGATCTGCCGATCGTCGTCACCGTCTCGCCATCGATAAAAATATCGGCAACGTAGTTGTCAACGGCAGTAATAATACGGCCATTTTTAATCAATACTTTCATTTCCACTTCTTTTCTAATTCGCGAATCTTGAGAGATAGTTGCGAATCGTTTCCGGCTTCGTCGCGAAAACCATTACTTCCTTGCAATCGCGCCTTATCGGACTTTTCCGAATTCTTGTGTTTTCTAACTTCAATTTCTAAGATTTCGCGAAGATTTTGTTCCTTTCTTAGCTCAGCTTCCAATTTCGCGATTTGTTCATGGCAATGTTCAACATCCGCAATGTATTGCTGTTTTTGAGTCTTTAGCCTTTCCAACAATCGTGCTTCGTGATGAAGCAGGGCCGATTCCCTTTGCTTCAAAGCATTATATTGGTTGTCGAGATCATAAAACTCGTTAACGAGGTCTCTGTCAATAAGTTCTTCAAGTTCGTTTTTCTCATCAACCAATCCAAGATACGTTTCTGCAAGACCAATTGAATTGCCCTCAAATGTCTTTATAATCTTCCTCAAACGCTCATTTTCCGAACTCAGAGCGATAACCTCTCGCGAAAGGTTTAAATCAGTGTCAGTAGCGATCCCAATTAAGTTCTCTAACCGCGTTAGTTCTCGACTAGCAGACCCAATGAGAGCTTCCAAATCTCGAAGGAGCTTCTTGCCAGAAAGATTGTCAATAGTTGGCTTGTGTGATCCTCGTCTTTCGCGGGCCGCGGCGAGACCTTCTTCGAGTTTCCGGTTAATGTCTTCTAAATACGATGCCCAACCCATCCTTATCCTCCTAGCAAAGCGCGAACCCTGCATCCAACGCCCTTATCAACTCATCAACATTATCTTTCGTCGAATTGAGCATCATGCCGGTTCGGATGACGTTGCCGTACAGTCCGCCTTTGCCGATCAGCACGCCTTGGCGTTTAGTTTCTTCGAAGACTTTCAGCACTGCTTCCGGGGCCGGTTCTTTTGTCTCTCGGTCCTTGACGAGCTCAATTCCTTGCATCAGACCCATGCCACGAACGTCGCCGATTATCGGATATTTTTCTTTCAACGCCTCAAGCTTTTCGCGCAGATATCCGCCAACAACTCGTGCGTTTGTGCGTAGGTCTTCTTCTTCAATCAGTTTGATAACGGCAAGTCCCGCAGCGGTCGAAACCGGGTTCCCACCAAATGTCGCGAACGTGAGCCCAGGGAATTTGTCGGCAACCTCCGGCGTCGCTATCGTCCAACCGATCGGTATACCGTTGCCCATTCCTTTTGCCGAAGTTATGATGTCGGGCTCGACGTTCCAATGCTCGATTCCGAACCATTTGTCGCCGGTTCGGCCCCATCCAGTTTGGACCTCGTCGGCGATGCAAAGTCCCCCATGATTTCGCGCGATCTCATACGCACGTTCAAAATATCCCGCCGGCGGAACGATAAATCCACCGACACCCAAAATCGGTTCGGCCATAAACGCCGCGATCTCACCGCTGGTTGTTGTCTGGATCACGTCCTCAATATCGTTCGCACACGCCATGCCGCAATTGTCGGGGGTCGCGTTAAACGGGCACCGATAACAGTACGGCGCCATCGCGTGAACGATACCCGCAACCTGCGCCGGCAGCGGCCTCCATGTCGAATGTCCGGCGGACGAAAGCGCCGTCGCCGAACGTCCCGAATAGCTGTGCCGCAGCACGACGATCTCATGCCGCCCCGTCGCGAGCTTGGCCGCCATCTGCGCCGTGTCATCAGCTTCGGTGCCGCTGCTTGTAAAGAAAGATTTTTTCAGCTTTCCGGGCGTGATTTCGGCTAGCTTTTCAGCAAGGTCGGACTGGTTCGGGTTCGCATAAAGAGCTGACGTATGCTGTATCTTATTTGTCTGCTCGACGATAGCCGCGTTTATTTTCGGATTTGCGTGTCCGACACTGACCGTCAGCACGCCGCCAAAACAATCAAGGTACTTATTGCCCTGATCGTCCCAGACATATTCGCCTTGGCCTTTAACCAGCGCTATCGGTTCCTGGTAATAGGTCGCGACCGCCGGAAAAAGAAATTCTTTATGCTTCCGAACCGCCTCGGAAACTGTCGATTTTTGTTCTGCTTGATTCATAGGATTTTATTTTGCCCGCGAATCACACGAAAGGACGCGAATAATATCAAATGCTTTTGATTGGCGTGAATTCGCGTTATTCGCGGACTCAAAATTTTTAGAAGAGTGAGCCTTTATCATCCGGTCCCATCATTGCCTTTCGCACAAGCGGAATCGGCGGGCCGCCGTACGACAAGAACGCGTCGTGAAATTGCTTCCACGCGGATTTTCCACCGCGAGTGGCGCACCAGTCGTCGCGCAGCTTCTTTATCATCAGCTTGCCCATCGTGTAGTTCAGATACGCCGGGTCGAACGTGCCGCGTGCGGATTGCTGCTCGGCTTCGCCCTCGGAACGCAGACCCTGTTCGATGAACATCTTTTTCGATTCATCGACCGTCATTCCCTTTGTGTGCATACCGATCGCTGATAGAAAACGAACGTCACGCAGCAAAGCCTCCTGCAACTGGCCGATATGCAATTCCGGATCGCCCGCGCCCAGGCCTTCGTCATACATCATTTCCTCGGTGTAATGGGCCCAGCCTTCGGCGAACGCGTAGCCGACAAAAACCTGTCCGAATTTCGATTTGTTCCGGTTCGAATGCAAAAACTGAACGAAATGTCCCGGATAAACTTCGTGCACCGAGGTGAACAACAGACTTCCCTTGCCGGGAATATAAGCCTCCTGCTTCTCTTTCGGCCATGACGGATCGGGCGGCGAAACATAATAAACCGACGGCAGGTTTGTCTCGTACGGTCCCGGAATGTTTATGTATGCAAAGTTCCAGGCCTTGTAAGGTGGAGCCTGCGCGACCTTGGCTTCTTCGGTTCCGGGAATCGTTACGATGTCCTTGTCCTGGATAAATTTGCGCAGATCGGCAAGTTGTTTTGTCGCCGCGTCAACAACATCCGTGCCCTCGGCCTTATTCGCCGATGCCTTGTCGCTGCATTGGATAAGCGTCATGCCCGGCGCGTATTTGTCGCATTCCTGCTTCATCGCATCGAGGTTGCGCTGAAGGTCTTTTTTGCCGATATCCTCAAGCTGAGCAAGGTCGATATCGACGCCTTCGGTCTGCTTGAGCATAGCTTTGAATTTATCAGGCCCGAGCGCAAAGTTATCGTTCGCGGTCTTTTCCTGCTCACCGAGCCATGCGTCGAAATCTTTTACAGCCTTGATAGCGCCCTCGTTTGCTTCTTTAAAATCCTTCTGCGCCTGCTCGTCCTTTACCGGTGCAAATACGGTCGGAACATCCTTGGCGTAAAAATCTGCGAGCCCGCCGATCGTTTGTCGCGCGATCTTGATCAGATTTTTCGCCATTGGCGGCTTTAGGCTGCCTTTTATTTGTTCCAACGCAGCCGGAACGTTCCTGGCATACGTCGTGTACGACTTAATGCGGGTTTCGAGCGGAGCGTACGGCCGCGAAACATATACGTCAGGGTCAAGCGCGTCCGAATAGTAGTTCGGGTTTATATGCGGGTAGTCAGCCGTCTCCTGCCAAAACAGGTCTTTATCGATCTGTGCGATCAGGTAGTTGCGCTCGAACCGCTGATGCTCGTCAAGATCAGTATCCTTAAAAGCCGAGGCTTTATCGCGTTCGGAATGGAGCCGCGCGATCTCTTTCTTGATGCCGTCATCGCTCCAGTCCGGAAACTTGCCGTCGTATTCGTGCTTGCCTTGATAAACTGCAAAAGCTGGCTGAGCCGCAAAGTAATCGTTCAAAAATTGATCAACGTAGGCGTCCCATTTCGCGTTGGCCGTGCCGTTCGAATTTGCCGCTTGATTCATGTTTGTCGGCTGCACCTGACAAGAGCCTATAAATAAAAAAACTACAAGGATAAACCCCAATATTCGATAGTCAGCGTTTTTCATAACTTCAGTATAAGTTCCCCTCCCTTTTTCTTCCCGTATAATCGACATATACAACCTTGATCTCGGTGTAAAAATCGAGCATTGTCGAACCCTGTTCGCGCGGACCGATTCCCGTCGCTTTTATTCCGCCGAATGGAATGTGAGCTTCGCCCCCCGTCGTAGCCGAGTTGATATGCGTCATCCCAGTCTCGATCTCGCTCACAAAGCGGAAAATGCTGTTCGCATCGTGCGTAAAAACAGAAGATGATAAGCCGTAATCACAGTCGTTCGCGACGACCATCGCCTCGTCAAAATCCTTAACACGCAGCACCGACAGCACGGGGCCGAATATTTCTTCGCGCGCGATCCGCATATTCGGCTTAACATGATCAAAGACGGTCGGCTCGACAAAATATCCGTTGTCTAGGCCGTCACCGGTTGCGCGTTCGCCGCCGCATAAAAGTTCCGCTCCGTCCTCGCGGCCTATGTCGATATATCTCAAAACCGTATTGAACTGTCCCTCGTCAACCGAAGGGCCGATCTCCGTTCCGGCGGCGGCCCCGTCGCCAAGTTTCAGCGTCTTTGCCCGCGCGACAACCTTTTCCACAAATTCATCCGCAATTCTATCGACGACTACCGCACGCGAAGTCGCGGTGCATCGCTGTCCCGATGAGCCAAAAGCGCCTTGTGCGGTCGATTCGACTGCAAGGCCCATATCGGCATCTTCAAGCACGACGACAGGATTTTTCCCGCCCATTTCCGCCTGCATCGGAATACCGCGCGCAGCCGCCTGTTGATACATTCTCACACCGATATCGTTCGAACCTGTAAACGAAATAGCCCGCACTGCCGGATGATTGACTATCTCGTCGCCCGCCTCAGAACCCGAACCGAGAACAAGATTCAAAACGCCCGGTGGAACGCCGGCCTCAGTAAAAATTTCCACGAGCCTTACGGCCGTTCCCGGCGTTATCGATGCCGGTTTAAAAACAACCGTGTTTCCCGCAACAAGCGCCGGTGCGATCTTCCAAACCGGGATGGCCACCGGAAAATTCCATGGCGTTATGCAAGCAACAACACCGTGCGGTTCCTTGATCGTGTATGCAAAATTTGCCGGCAGCTCGGACGGAATCGTCTCACCGTTCATCCTGCGCGATTCGCCCGCGCAAAAATCGACGACGTTGATCGCGCGTATCAATTCCCCGCGTGATTCCGCCAGAGTTTTTCCTTCTTCACGCGTAAGCAGCTGCGCTAGTTCTTCTTTGTTGTCTTCCATCAGACGCGCAACGCGCGAAATGATCCTGCCGCGCGCCGGGGCCGGAGCGTTTCTCCAATCCTTGGTCGCGTTGTAAGCAGCCTCGACTGCTTTGCGAGCCTCTTCACGGGTGCAAAGCTCCACCGTCCCGATTACGTCGTTTATGTTTGCCGGGTTTATATTAGGTAAAGTTTTTGTCGATGCCGTTTTAAGCCAGGCACCGTCGATAAAACTGCGATAGATCGTCATAACGTTATAAATGCGGAAAGAAACCAATTAGAAGAGCGATTTTTTACGTGTTAATCTTATACACGAGAATATGGCAAAAAGCAACGAAAACCTGCGTAAACTATTGGAAAATCGGGCGTTGGAGCACGCCGAAAAGACCTTTCTTTTTTCCGAAGCCGACTGCCGCGAGTGGTCATATTCTGCATTCGACACGGCGGTGAACCGAACGGCAAATCTGTTGATCTCCTACGATATTAAAAAGGGCGACGTCGTCAGTCTGTTGCTGCCAAATTCGGCCGAGTACGTCATTGCGTATTTCGCCTGTTTCAAGATCGGTGCGCTCGCAGGACCTGTAAATTCGCTGCTCAAATCTGAAGAGATTGAGTATGTCACGTCAAATTCGGAATCGAAACTGATGTTGATAAACTCGCAGTTCTCGCATTTGGCCGCCGATAGCGATTTGCCGGTGCCACCTGCGGCGGGCGGTTTAACTTCGGGTGATCGCGGCGCCGGCATCGTACCTAAGATCAACTTCGACAACGAGGCAGCGGCAACAACCGGCTTTAGCGAAACGCTCGCTCCAGTCGATCTCGACTCGGGCGACGACGCGATCATCATCTATACATCCGGCACGACCGGCAAACCGAAAGGCTGTCTGTTGACACACGGCAACCTGATCGCAAACGCCCGACAGATCGTCGAATGGCTCAGCTTTTCCGAAAACGACCGCCTTCTTTCGGTAATGCCGCTGTTTCACATGAATGCAGTTTCGGTAACGACGATGGCGGCGCTCTATGCCGGGGCCTCGACTGTCGTGTCGCCAAAATTTTCCGCTTCGCGATTTTGGGAAATTATAGAAAAATACAAGATCACGTCGTTCGGCTCTGTCGCAACGATGCTGTCGATGTTGCTGCAAAAGAAAGATCAGCTAACCGCTAATTCCAATTCGCTGCGTTTTGCCATGTGCGGCTCCGCGCCGGTTCCCACTGAGGTTCTCAAGACTTTCGAGGAATCCTTCGATTGTCTCGTTGTCGAAGGCTATGGCCTGAGCGAATCGACCTGCCGCTCGACGTTCAATCCGCCCGACAAAACGCGTCGTCCCGGTTCGTGCGGTAAAGCTATCGGCAACGAGATGAAGGTTGTTGACGACAACGACAACGAGGTTCCCGACGGCGAATTGGGCGAGATCGTGCTTCGCGGCGACAATATTTTTAAGGGCTATTTCAAGAACCCCGAGGCAACCGCGAAGGCGTTCCGAAACGGCTGGTTTCACACCGGCGACATCGGTTATCGCGATGCCGACGGGTTCTTCTATATTGCCGACCGTAAGTCGGATATGATCATTCGCGGCGGCGAAAATATCTATCCGCGTGAGATCGACGAGGTTCTTTACACGCACCCGGCGGTAGCGGCCGCTGCAGTGATCGGTGTTCCTGATAAATTATACGGCGAAGAGGTCACCGCATTCGTCGTGTTAAGAAACGACTCCGCCGTCAGTGAAGACGATCTGATCGCCTTTTGCCGGCAGCATCTTGCCGATTATAAATGTCCGAAGACCGTGCATTTTGTCGATGACATCCCGAAAGGCCCGACGGGAAAGCTGCTAAAGCGTGAACTGGCAAGGCTAGCTGCGGAATCGTTAAAAGTGAAAGTGTGAAAAAACCAGCTGGTCGGTCAAACCGCTTTTTCACTATTGCACTTTTTCCATTTTCACTTCGTCACGGCACACTTGCCCCAGCTTTTTAGGAAGTTGTAAACTTATAGTTTTCATATGACAAAGCGTAAACTTGGCATCGCTGTTATAGGCCTTGGCGGTGCGGTCGGCACCACTATGGTCGCTGGCATTGAACTCTTAAAAAAAGGCCTTATCGGAACCGAGGGGCTTCCGCTTGCCGGCGTCGACATCGGACTTGTCGATTACCGGGACATCGTTTTCGCCGGCTGGGACCTCTTTGGCGAGCATCTTGCAAAAGCCGCCGAAGAACACGATGTTCTAGGCTACAAGCAGTTCGTTAGCGTCCAGGACGACCTGCGAAAAATCAAACCATGGCTCGCCGCGGGTAACAAGGCGTTCCTTGCAAACGTTGACGGAGAGAACAAACTCTCAGACAATTCGCATCGCGAAACGATCGACGCGATCCTGAACAACCTTCGCGAATTCAAGAAAAACTGCAATTCGGTCGTCGTTATCAATCTCGCCTCGACCGAAAAACTTGCTGCCGAGGGGAACGAGATCTTTAACAGTATCGAGAGTTTCGAAAAGGCTCTCGACGAAGATTCGGGCGCAATTTCACCTGCGGTGTTGTACGCTTACGCCGCGATCGCTGAAGGTGTCCCGTACGGAAACTTCACACC
>DATJGV010000150.1:0-23853 GCA_035494575.1 Pyrinomonadaceae bacterium
TGTTCTGCTTCGTAAACATTCGGCCCGCTAAACGCCACGGCTCACCAAGTTCGCCGCCGCCGCGGATCTGCGCGATGCCGTATATCATGCCGCGGTCGACGAGACTCAGTCGGTTTGTCGAGAATGTCGGCGTCATCGAAATTCCGTATGAGCCGTATGCATAAAGCAGCATCGGCGCGGAACCGTCCAGTTTGGTTCCTTTCTTCCACATTATCGAGATCGGAACCTTGACGCCGTCGCGCGCGGTCGCCCAGACGCGTTTGGTTTCGTACTGCGCTTTGTCGTACCCGCTTGGTATTTCCTGCTGTTTGATAAGCGTACTCTTACGGGTTTTGAAATCGAATTCGTAAGTTGAGTTCGGCGTGATCATCGACGAATAGTTGTAACGTATGATAGGCGTATCGTATTCGGGGTTTGCCGAAAGACCCATTGTGTAAACGCTTTCGGGTGTCTCGATGCGGGCCGTTGCACGGCGCGTCTTGCGGTCCATTACGCGGATATATTCCAAGCCGTTCTCGACCTCGGAAACGACGGCGTAATCCTTAAAGAAATTGATGCCGTCGATCTTTACCGCAGGGTTGTATGGAACAAAATCCGTCCAATTCTTTTCGCTTGGGTCGTTTAGCGGAGCCTTTACGACCTTGAAATTTTCGGCTTCCTTGTTAGTGACAATGTAAAACTCACCGCTGTCAAAATCGGCGTTGTATTGATGGCCCTCGCGGCGTGGGCTTATGACCTTCCATTCGCCGGTCGGGTTGTCGGCGGGCAGGTAGCGATATTCGTCCATCGTCTTTGCACCCGAGCCGATGAAGAGCATTTTATGATCGCGAGAGCGTCCGACGCCAGTATTGAAGAGAACGTCTTTTTCCTCAAATACCAGCTCGTTGTCGTTGGTGCCGACCGTGTGGCGAAAGATCTTGTCGGAGCGTTTCGACACCGCGTCTTCTTGACCGACGAAGAGGAATTTGCCGTCATTGGACCATTCGGCCGACGTCACGCGCTCGATCTTGTCAGGCAGCATTTTCCCGGTCCGCAGGTCCTTGATCTGAAGCGTGTATTGGCGGTAACCGGTCGTGTCGGTCGAGAACGCAAGCAGATTGCCGTCGTCACTCGGCTGAAATTCGGCGATCGAAAAGAATTTATAGCCTTTCGCCATCTCATTCTGATCGAGCAGTACTTCCGGGTCTTTGCCCTCCTTGGTTTTGCTGCGGAGATACGTCGGGTACTGTTTGCCCTCTTCGGTTTTGGTGAAATACCAATAGTCGCCCAGTTGGTACGGAACGCTCAGATCGGTCTGCTTGATACGCCCGAGCATCTCTTTGTAGAGATCGTCCGTTAATTGCTGGTGCGGTTTGGTATAAGCCTCAGTATATGCGTTTTCGGCGTTGAGATATTCGATGATCGCCGGGTCTTTTTGCGCGTTGCGGTCGCGCAGCCAGGCATAATTGTCCGTTATCTCGTAACCGTGGATCTTTAAAACTTTGGGAACTTTCTTTGCGACAGGTGCTTTCATAGGTTCGACTGATGAATTCTTATCCGGTTGGGCAACGATTACAGTATTGCCGATAACAATGACGATGAAAAATGCGACAATGCACAATAATCCTTTCATATCCCTAAACTCCTGATTTTTTTGAATTAAACTCGTGGTTGTTACGAGATATTGTAGCGGTTTGTTTCGGTTTTGTCAGTATTTCAACCAAGGTCGGCACCGCGTGCGGGAAACGGGAGGGTTTGAAGCTTAGACAGTTTGAACGCGCCTTTCGGAAATTGGACAGATATTACGGATCGGTAGATCAGGCTGTGATCCGCTTAATCCGCCCACCGCTTTCTAAGTTCTTAAGTCGCCTAACCGTCAGATGCGGCAGGCGGTGGCAACATTTCCCAAAACTTTCTTGCCGGTTTTTCGTAAATTACGGCAAAACCTGAAGATTCTCTGTTAACACTTTCCGTTTTCAGACCGTCTTTATTATCGGCAAGCAATTAAAGCCAAAATTAAGTGATGAGCGGCGAACCCTCCTGATATTCGCTCATTTTCACGGAATTTTGCCGTTCATCATTTTTTGAAAGTATGCCCGAAAGCGAAATGACAACCGATCTTTTTTTGTTCGCACGCGGTGAGCGAGAAGTGTCTCCGGCCAGGCCGGAGGCGCTGTTGGTCGAGCGAATCTGCCAGGGCGATGACGAAGCGTTCAGCGAGTTTTATAGAATGTTTGCGCCAATGGTTCACGGCATTGTGCTGGCGCGGGTTTCTCGAAACGACGTGGACGATATCATTCAGGAAGTTTTTATTTCTGCGTATAAGAATTTTGATTCGCTACGCGACAAAAATGCCGTTGGCGGTTGGCTGGCGATGATCGCACGCAATCGCGCGACAGAATTTTTCAGGCAATCAAAACCGACAGAGGAACTCGCCGAGGACGTTGGTCGAACGGGCAGCTCGCACGCACGGGCCCACGAAATTCTTTCGGCCATCCGGACCTGTCCGGACGCCTATCGCGAACCGTTGGTCATGCGGCTGGTCGAAGGAATGACCGGGCCGGAGATCGCCGAACGCACTGGGCTAACACCCGAATCGGTACGCGTAAATCTGCATAGGGGAATGAAACTGCTTCGCGAAAAGCTCGGCATCGGGGTGAAATGATGAACGACGAATATCTTTGGAACAAAACAGGCGGCGACGCCGAGATCGAAGAACTGGAAAATGCGCTCAAGGCGTACCGTTACCAGGAAATGATAGAGCCCTGCACACCAATGCGGGCCGTATCTTTCGCAGAAAAGCGGTCAAGCAGCATTTGGCCGTTCGGCTTTGCACTTGCATTCGCCTCCGCAGTCGTCTTTTCTTTGTCGGCTGTGTGGTTCTTGTTGCCGGCCGGCGCCCCAACGCTTACGGACGCGGCGGTCAGTAGCGTACCGATCCAAAGCTTACCGCTCGCTGATGTTCCCGGGATTGAATCAACAACTGCGATCGAAATCTCTCGCCCGGAAACCAGGCGCGAATTCGTGAAGACCCGACAAGCGCCCCGAACTAAGACTTCGCCCGTCAGGGTCGTGGCGAAAACGTTTTCAAAGAAGCACCCGCAAGTTCAGCTGACGGCCGAGGAAAAATACGCTTACGACCAGCTAATGCTTGCTCTCTCGATCACGAGTTCAAAATTAAAGATCGTGAAAGACACAGTCGGCCAGATCGACAAGCCCGATACTGCAATTGAAAGATACCGATAAGTTTAGAGGAAACGACGATGAGATCATTAACAATATATTCATTGAAATTTACATTTTTATTGCTCCTTGCCCTTGCACCTGCAACGGCCAGCGCTCAAAATGCACGGCTTCGTTTCGAACGATTGAACGGCTTGGAAACAAAGGCCCGTGACGTCGTCGAGGTCAATATCGAGGGCAAGATGCTCGACCTGGCAAAGCGCGTGTTGGCTAAAATGAACGATCAGGACGCGAGAAAGGTCGGCCAGGCGATCAGCGGTCTGCAGGCTATCTACGTCAGAGCTTATAACTTCGAGAACGAGAACGAGTACAATACCGCTGACGTGGACGAGATCCGCTCGCAGCTGCAGGCTCCGGGTTGGGAAAAACTCGCAAACGTCCGCAGCAAGCGGAATAATCAAAAAGTCGATGTCTTTACTATGTTCACTGGAGACACGATGAGCGGAGTTGCGGTCGTGGTTTCCGATGCAAAAAGTATTGCGGTCGTAAATGTGATCGGCCCTATCGATATCGATCTGCTTGCCGAGTTGAGCGGAAAGTTGAACATTCCCAAAATTGACATCGTAAACGACAACGACAAACCGAAAAATCCGCAGGAGTAGAGGCTATGAATAAGAGATTGCTGCCGGCATTGGCTTTTTCGCTCCTTGTCCTTGCTCTTGCCGTGCCGGCCCAGGCAAAACCGAACGAATACAAGGCCATCGTCCAACACCTTAAAAACAAATATCACGCAAAAAAGGTCAACATTCCATTCATGTGGCTCGCGCGATTTGCAGTCAGCGTAGTCCGGCCGGCGGGTGTAAAAAGCTTTAGCGTCACCATGTTTCAGGACCTGCAGTTTTCGCGTGAAACGCTCGACACCGAGATGCAGACAGCCATGCGAAATTCGTTCGGTCCTGAATGGAGTTCGATCCTCCGCGTCCGATCGCATGACGGCCAGCAGGCGTATATGTACATCCGCGAAGCCGGACAAAATCTAAAGATCGCGCTTGTAACGATCGATAAGCAAAACGCCGCCGTTATACGCGCAACGTTCAGCCCGGACAGGCTCGCCGAATTCATAAATAACCCGGAAATATTTGGAATTTCCCTTAACAATAGCGAGGCGCGATCGGTAGAATCCAAGCCGAACGAAAACACGCCGATCGAAGAAAAGAAAGATAAGTGATCTTATTGACATCAGTTCTTGAGGGAATCATCCCGGTCGCCATCAATTCTTTGACATGTGCCCGTTTTCTATATAATTCTAGGCATATCGAAGGATTTTCATGGAAATCAAGATAGACGATCTGACGGGCTCCGAGATATACGAATTGCTCCAGGAACATCTTCGGAGCATGTATTCGCATTCGCCGCCTGAAAGCGTGCATGCCCTGGATATCGAGGCGCTGCGTAGACCTGAAATTACGTTCTGGACCGTATGGGAAGGCGACGAATTGCTCGGCTGCGGCGCGTTAAAGGAACTCGATCCGCAGCATGCCGAGATCAAATCAATGCGAACCTCCGCGCAGCATCTTAGAAAGGGCGTTGCTAAATATATCCTCAACCACATCCTCGAAGAGGCTAGGGGCCGCGGCTTTCGCCGGTTGAGCCTGGAAACGGGATCGATGAAGGCATTCGAGCCCGCTCGCAATTTATACGCTAATTTCGGCTTTAAGTACTGTGAACCGTTTGCGGATTATATCGAAGATCCGTACAGCGTGTTCATGACGAGAGAGTTGTAACCTTTCGATCTCGTACTAATTCAAACCCAGATCATTGAGGTAGTCGGAGTGAAATGTCGCGATCAGGTCGAATCGCTCGAGACATGAGAACACGTTTCGGCATTTTGATGCCAAAATGCTAAACTGCTCTTTTGAACAAACACCGGAAATCTTATTAAATCAAAATTTTAGAGAGGAAATTTACAACCGTGATCGATTTTGAACTAACCGAAGAGCATCTGGCGCTGCAAAACACCGTACGCGAATTTGTCCAGGGCGAGGTCGCGCCGTTTATCAAGGAGTGGGACGAAAAAAGCTATTTCGAGCCGAAGGTTTTTGAGAAAATGGCCGAGCTTGGACTGCTTGGCGTTTGCATCCCGGAACAATACGGCGGCGCGGGCTTTGACTACATTTCGCTTGGCATCGTCTGCGAAGAGCTCGAGGCAATGGACACCTTTCTGCGAGTTGCGATGTCAGTGCACGTAGGCCTTAACAGCCTGAGTCTTTACACATGGGGAACTGAGGAGCAAAAGCAAAAATACCTCGTGCCGCAGGCGAAAGGCGAAAAGATCGCGACCTTTGGCCTGACCGAACCGAACGCCGGCTCGGACGTTATCGGCATGCGTTCGATAGCAAGACGCGATGGCGACGACTGGATATTGAATGGTGAGAAAATGTGGATATCGCTTGCCGACGTGGCCGATCATTTCCTCTTCTTTTGCTGGACGGACGAAGAAAAGCGTAAAAAGCGGGACCATTCCGGTATGAGCTGTTTTATCGTCGAGCGGACGATGCCGGGATTTTCGAGTGGAACGATCCACGGCAAAATGGGAATCAAAGCCGGTAACACGGGTTATTTCTCACTACAGGACGTTCGAGTGCCGAAGGAAAACATGCTCGGAAAGGAAGGTGAAGGATTTAAGATCGCGATGTTTTCGCTTGAGAATGGTCGATACACTGTTGCGTCGGGCGCAACGGGCGTCATTCGCGCGTCGCGTGACGCTTCGATCGCTTATGCGAACACCCGCGAGGTGCAGGGACAGAAGATCGCCAACTTCCAGCTCGTTAAACAAAAGATCGCCGAAATGGAAGCCGATTACCAGATGTGCAATCTTTTGTGGATGAAAGCCGGTTATCTAAAAAATACGGGCCAATCATCGAACAAAGCGGCGAGCCTTGCAAAATGGCAGGCGACGGTGCGTTCAGAAAAGGCGGCATCGATGGCTATAGAGGTTCACGGCGCGAACGGCTACACGAACGATTATCCGGTCGAACGTTACTTACGAAACTGCAAGGCCGCTGTCATCTATGAGGGAACGCGTGACATCCACACGCTGATGCAGGCCGATTGGGCTCTCGGACTTAAGAAGGAGAAATCGGGACGCGTAACGCTGCCACCCTATCAACCGTCGGAAGCCAAGGCGGCAGGTTAAGAAAATCAAGAACGCGGAGCGACCGAATCGAGCGAATTTGTAGGGATCAGAAGTTAAAATATTCAGATCTCGCGCGATCTGCTTGATCTGCTCGATCCGTGTTCAGTTTATTTGTCAGACGGTTTCATTCCCTGGGTTTCAGGGCTTTCGTTTGAGAATTTCCACGTACCACCCTCTTTGACGAACCCAAGTTTGGTCCAGTTCACATAAGTCCCGCCTTTCACTTCGGCAATTGCCTTGTCGCCGTTTATTGTTTCGTTTCGCACCTCAACAGGTTTGTCAGGGACGATCTCGGTTTCGGCGACAAATTCGGCAAGCTTTGTCTTTTTTTCCGCCTTCATGTCCGATTCGATATCGGCTAACAGAGGTTTCGATAAAACGTTCCGCAGGGCCGCGTCGTCTTTCTTTTTCAGCGCCTCGTAATAAGCCTGAACTACCGGCGCGATCGTCGGGGCGTTGTTTGTTGTTGCAGCTTCAGGTTTTTTCGATGTCTCAAGGGGGTTGTTTGAGCTGGCTGTCGTGTTTGCGGTGTTGGATGTGTTCGCCGCAGTGTTTGCGGTATTTGCCGCGCCGCCTCCGCAGCCGATCATCATGATTGAAAAAATCAGAATTGTGGTAAATGATATTAATCTCGATTGCATATAACCTCTGAGGGCGCTAAAACGAATAGCCTCTGGCCCAAAAATAAAAACAACACCCACCGGGATGGGTGATACTGATAACAAAAGTATAAACAATCAGCAAAAGATGAACAAAACCGCCAAAACCGAGTTCCGCAGGCTGTTCCTTATTGAAGACCTGCCCGAACCGCTCACGCGTGCGAGCGCCCACTTACAGTTTTTCGACAATTACATCGAGAATACGCGCCTCCGGCTGCGGTCGATCCGTGTCCCCGAGACAAAGGAGTGGACTCGTATTTTGCAGCAGCGGGACGCTATTCGTGACTGTGAATTGAAGATCGCGGAAATGTATTTGAACGATGCAGAATATGCGGTTTTTGAGCGGTTCGAGGGCAGGGAAATCCGCAAAAACCGGTACTTTCATGAGTTTGACGAGAAGCAGATAGCGTTTGATGTTTTTCTCGGCGATCTTTGGGGCCTAAATATGGCGCTTGTGGATTTTGAGACCATTGAGGAAATGAGCAGCTACGATCCGCCGCGATTTATGATATTTGAGGTGACGGGCGATTCGTTTTTCCGTGGCGAAAATCTGGTCGGGAACAAATTTGCGGATATTCAGCGAGAACTTGAAAAGGTTTCGCTACCGCAGATGGCAAGTCAGATTGCCGAAGACTAGCGATTCCTGTCAGTACCGCAGGCGGTAGCGAATCGTACTGACAAGAAAGGGCGGTCAGAGACCACCCTTAAAAGACACAGATTGTTTTTTCGATCTAGTGGGTTCGCGACGCCATCGGGACATTCTTTTCCAACGCGCTGTATATCTGCAAATAGATCTTGGTCTCAGCTGGTATCAACGCGGTCCAGTTCGCTCCGCCCCGGTTGATATATCCCGCGAGCCGCGCCGGGTTCGAGTTGTAACCTGCAGCCATCAATTGTTCCTGCGTCGCCGTGCCGTCGGCCATTGCACCGGTGATCGTCGGGCTTGACCGAAGATCGTCCCAGGTCATTTGCATATAAAGGAGCATAGCCTCGGTGGCGTTGACGTGATTTCGCATCCCTTCGACAAAATCCGGCATCAGGCCAACATTGGAATATCGCGAACGGATCATTCGATAGGTTGACGGTATCATTTGAACCATGCCGCCTGCTCCAGCTGAACTAACCGAATATCGATAAGTCTGGCCTTCGTTCAGAGCATACAACGTGAAGATGTCGTTGAAAATGTTCTGAGCGGGTTCGTTCCGAAATCGGTCATGATCGACATGCTCGACGGTTGCAAGCCGTTCCGCAATGTCGGCAACTTTTGGCTGTATCACGATGCCTTTTGATTTTAGACGGTCGCGGGCGATCTCGATCACGTTGCGGACGTAGAATTTACCTGCGTTAACGACCTCGGGCGTTACCAGGCCCGGATGCGTCGACATGTAATACGCTGTCTCGACAATGCGTCCGCCTTTTTCGACAGGATATTGAACAAGTAAAGGCAGCTGCAGCTGGCCGCTCTCATCGCGGATCTCAAGCGGCGTGTTGACGCCGTTGCCCCGAATGGTGCGAACCGTCATCATTTTGCCGCTTGTCGATACAGCCTGTTTCAGACCGCTTGTCGAAAGAAAATCGTCCTTGGTAAGCGATACAAAATCGACGCGTTGCGCTTTCCAATTATAAAACGCTATTTTCACGGTAATGACCGGTACGATCGGATCGGCAATAGCGGTGGTCTGCGTCCGAGTCATCATATCGCGACGGGCCTCGGCGATCTTGCTCTTGATCTCGCCAAAGCTCAGCGTTCTGACATTTGAAAACCCGGTTGTCGAGCGTTGGCTGTCAATGCCATTCGAACGCGTCGCGTTGCCGACAACAAGGGGTTTTTCATCGGCGTCCTCATTTTCGGACGGGCCGGAATTTTCCTCGTCATCATTTCCGACAACGACGGGCGTCGGTTTGGGTGTAGCCTGAACTATTTTGGTTGGAGGCGGCAGCGTGTTTGTCACAACCACCCTCGACCGTTTGGGAAGCGGCTCGGTCGTTATCACCTGGGAAAACGAGATGACTGACAGCGCCAACGATACTGCAAAGCCGAGGCAAAAGCTCTTGATCATAATTCTAATTCTCGAAAAAGAGGGTTTGGAGTGAACAACCTCACAGCCTTAAGAAGACTGCTACCTTAAGATTCGCCTAAAATATAAAGAGTTGTCAAATGTTTTCTTAAATACTTATAGATTTAACAAGAGAATTTTATAGATGTTTGCGTTTGCCGCGCTTTAGGCCGTAAGGTATAAATGACTTTTTGGTCTAACGAATTCTGGGCAGTAGATTATGAAACAACTCTTTGGGACAGATGGGATTCGCGGCGTGGCCGGCCAGTTCCCGCTGGACGAAAAAACCGTAGGCATACTTGGATTCTCACTAGTTCGCCGGATGCGCGAAAAGCTCGGCCGCGATCCGCGCCTCGTGACTGGCCGTGACACTCGCGAATCCGGCTCCTGGATAGAAAAGGCGTTCCATTGCGGAGCAAAAGCGGCGGGCGGCGTGTGCGAATCGGCCGGTATAATTACCACGCCCGGCGTTGCCGCAGTTACGCGCCTCTTCGACTTCGATGCCGGAGTTGTCATCAGCGCATCGCACAATCCATTTGAGGACAACGGCATCAAGGTCTTCGCGCCAAGCGGAAAAAAGATCGAGGAATCAGCCGAGCGGCTTCTCGAAACTGATATTCTCGAATCCGATAAAACAGCGACATTCGATGATTGCCTGGTTGACGACACCCGTGCCGGTGAATTTGTTCAGGCGTACATTCAACACCTGACTGCCGATTTTCGGGACATCAGCCTCGCAAATTTCAAAATGGCGATCGATTGCGCGAACGGTGCGGCGTCTGCGATCGCGCCCGAGATCTTTCGCAGCTTCGGCGCCGATGTAACTGCGATCAACGACAAGCCCGACGGACGAAACATTAACAAAAACTGTGGCTCGCTTCATCTGGAACAGCTTTGCGCCGCCGTGGTCGCGGAAAGAGCAGATTTCGGCGTGGCTTACGACGGCGACGCCGACCGCGCGCTTTTTGTTGACGAAAACGGCACGATCATCGATGGTGACGCGACGCTTTGGATCATGGGTAAATACCTGCATGACCGGCATCAACTCAAGAACGACACCATAGTTGCGACAGTCATGAGCAATCTAGGGCTTGAGATCGCTCTTGCATCACGCGGTGTTAAATTGCTGCGGACCGCTGTTGGAGACAAATATGTGCTCGACGAATTGCTGAAAACCGGTGGGTCTATCGGTGGCGAACAGTCAGGCCACCTTATCTTTCCGCAAAAGAGCCTTGTGGGTGACGGCATAGTGACGACACTTTTCGTGCTGAAGGCGATAAGGGAATCAGGCAAAACCGCCTCCGAAAGCACCGCCGGTTTTCTTCGCTATCCGCAAACACTGGTAAACGTCCGCGTCCGCGAAAAACAGCCGTTCGACAGCGTTGCGCCTATCGCGGCAGCGTCGCGCCAGATCGAGCAGGAACTCGACGGCACCGGCCGTCTGCTGCTTAGATATTCAGGCACGGAAAACCTTGCACGCGTGATGATCGAGGGAAAGGACCAGGCCGATATTGAGGAAAAAGCCAACCGCCTGGCGGACGTTATTACGGCCAATCTCGGATAGCTCATTGTTCATTTTTGAATGTTTGGGCGGAGTCTGCTATTTTTTGGCTAACGATCTAACATAGAACGGGCTGTCGGCCTGTTCAATAATTTGGGAGAGCAATATTTTTATGGCAGTTGATCTGGAAGACCGCGGGCAGGCACTCGAAAACGAATATTTCCGCCGTAAGGAACAGGAACTTATCCAAAAGATGAAAGCAAGGCTCGAGGCGGAGAACGCGAAGAATACCGAAATGCTTTGTCCGCGATGCGATGGGAAACTGATCGAAACCGATTTTGAAGATATCAAGATCGATGTGTGCAACAAATGCACGGGCGTATGGTTCGACGCCGGCGAACTTGCACAGGTAATGGATAAGGAAGAGAAGGAAGGCGGTTGGTTAAGTAAGTTTTTTGGATAGATCTGCGGCAAATGAAAAAAATATCAAGGATATCGCTGCCGATCTTATTGTCACTTGTCGTATTCGCTTCGGCATTTGGCCAGACGGCGTCGAAGGCTGAAGCTGGATCTACCCGAAGCGCGAACGATGTCGTAACTCTTCAACTGCCGAGCAAATTGCTTGGCCGGAGTGTTTCGTATCGGGTTATCACGCCTGCAAAATATAAGACTGATCTATCAGGTAGATACCCGGTCATATATCTATTACATGGGTTATTTGGTCATTTCGACAATTGGACCGACAAAACCAAACTCGCCGAATACGCCGCGCCCTACAACTTCATCATCGTCACACCCGAAGGCGGTGACGGCTGGTATACGGACAGTGCGACGGTACCGAACGACAAGTACGAGAGCTACATCGTTCAGGAGTTGATCCCGGAGGTCGAAAAACGCTTTCGCACCATCGCGGATCGTGATCATCGCTTTATGGCTGGGTTGTCGATGGGCGGATACGGCGCGATAAAATATGGCTTGAAGTATCCTGACCTGTTTTCTCTGGTCGGATCGTTCAGCGGCGCTTTGGATGCGCCGCTGCGGCTTGAGGACAACAAAAACCTGCGGCCGTCGATCGTCAGCGTTTTTGGCCCGGACGACAGCAAGACGCGAAAGGAAAACGACATTTTCAATTTGCTTCGCAACATGTCGCCCGATGTTGTAAAAAATATCCCATACATTTATATGGCGTGCGGTACCGAGGATTTCCTTTTTCAGACAAACCGCGATTTTGACAATCTTTTGATAGAAAAAAAGGTGCCGCATGAATATCGCGAACTGCCAGGCGCCCACGAGTGGACATTCTGGGACGCTCAGGTGCAGGAATTTCTACGTGTCGCGGACTCGAAAATGCTCGCGTCCCGGCGATAATATTTAACGCCAAGACGCTAGTTGAGCAAATGAAAGTCGCTTGATCTTGCTTTGCGTCTTTGCGTCCTGGCGTCTTTGCGTTGAAAATTAGACAATGCTCAACTTTGCAATAGAGACGGCCCGTGAGGCCGGTCACCTCCTTCTCGAAAAATTCGGCCGCAAAATCAACATCTCGAAAAAAGGTGAGATAAACCTTGTAACCGAAGCCGATCTGGCAAGCGAAGCTCTGATCGTCGAACGTATCCGTTCTTATTACCCGAAACATTCGATCTTGGCGGAAGAATCAGGCGAGGCGGTCATAGCGGGCGGCGACAGCAGGTGGAAATGGATCATCGATCCGCTCGATGGCACGACGAATTATGCTCACGGCTACCCGTGTTTTTGCGTGACCCTTGCGCTTGAGCATAACGACGAGATCGTGCTTGGCGTTACATACGATCCGACTCGCAACGAACTGTTCGCGGCCGAAAAGGGCCAGGGCGCGAGCCTGAATGGCCGTCGCATCCGGGTTTCCGAAACCGATAAGCTGGGCGATGCACTTGTGGTGACCGGGTTTCCCTATAATTTCAAGGAGCGGCCGAATTTCGAGCGAAATCTGCTGGAATTCATGCTTCATTCGCGCGGCGTACGGCGCGACGGCTCTGCAGCGATCGACATGGCCTATGTCGCGTGCGGCCGTTATGACGGATTTTGGGAAGACGGGCTCAACCCGTGGGATGTCGCCGCAGGGTATCTGATGATCGAAGAGGCGGGCGGCCGCGTGACCTATTACAACGACGCGCCGTTCAGCGTTTATACGCCGCCTATATTGGCAAGCAACGGATTGATACATTCGCAGATGATCGACGTTCTTAAGTAGTTCAGTTGACCGGCTTGCGACGGCGGCCGTCCGTTATGTTAATCTTAGAGACTTAAAGCGGAAAAGTTGGCCCAAGATCAGTTACCTGACTGGCTGTTGCCACTGTTCCTGCCTACTGCATTTATGTCATGGTTTCGAAGAGATAAGCCAAAGATCGAAGGTCAGACGGACGACGAAGAGCGCAACGTCAAAACTGAGGGAATTTTTGTTAAATGTCCCGAGTGCGAAAACCCGCTCTACAAACGCGAGCTGACCGAATCGCTGCAGGTTTGCACGCATTGCGATTATCACTTTCGCTTTTCGGCGCGCGGGCGTCTCGAAACGCTGTTTGACGACGGCAAGTACGAGGAACTCGATGCAGACGTCACATCCGGCGACCCGCTCGGGTTTGTCGATACCAAACCGTATAAGGACAGAATCGAGCAGGCGAAGGCTTCGTCCGGCCTTCCGGAAGCGATAATTTCCGGACGGGGGAAGGTCGCAGGACGTTTGGTTTACGCGGGCGCGATGGATATGTCGTTCATCGGCGGCTCGATGGGGTCGGCGGTTGGTGAGAAGATAACGCGGTTGATCGAGGGAGCTTTGAAAGATCGCGGTGCGGTTATCATTTTTTCTGCTTCGGGCGGTGCGCGCATGCAGGAAGGCACGCTCAGTCTGATGCAGATGGCAAAGATCTCGGCGGCGCTCGCCCGTTTGCACGAGGCGGGACTGCCATTCATTTCCGTGTTGACCGATCCGACGACCGGCGGCGTGACAGCGAGTTTTGCGATGCTTGGCGACGTTATCATCGCCGAGCCGAAGGCATTGATCGGTTTCGCCGGCCCGCGCGTTATCGAACAGACGATCCGTCAAAAACTACCGAAAGGGTTTCAGCGCAGCGAATTTTTGCTCGAGCACGGCATGGTCGATATGGTCGTCGACCGCCGGAAAATTCGTGAGACGCTCGTCAGGATGCTCGATTTTATGATGAACGAAAAGGCGGTGGCTGCAAGATAGTTATGAAAGACGCATTTTCTAGGACCCTGGTAGAAGGGCTGGGCAAATTGAAAAATGAAGTCGAACAATACGGCGATGACGAATCGTTTTGGGCTGCGTCCGACGGTATCAACAACTCCGCAGGAAATCTATGTTTGCACTTGCTTGGCAA
The DNA here is from genome assembly GCA_035494575.1 of Pyrinomonadaceae bacterium. GTDB lineage: Bacteria > Acidobacteriota > Blastocatellia > Pyrinomonadales > Pyrinomonadaceae > OLB17. The sequence continues at coordinate 13,950 of DATJGV010000150.1, forward strand.
CTTAAATCATTACATCGGAGCAAAACTCGGTGAAACGGGCTACGTTCGTGACCGTCCGACCGAGTTTTCGTCAAAGAACGTCCCGCGCGAAGAGATCCTCCAACGCATCGACCAAACGGTAACAGCCATCAAGGGAAGTCTCGAAAAGTTGTCCGAACAGGACCTCGCAACAGCCTATCCTGGTGACGAAGGCGAAGAAGCACGCAGCATCGGCGGGGAACTGCTGCGGATCGCGAACCATTTTAATTACCACCTCGGCCAGATCAATTACCATCGGCGGTTAAATTCCTAGAGTGAATTTCGCGGAATCAGAAAGCTACCTCCTTTCTCTCGGCAACGAGGTCTCTGCGATGAAGCTCGGCCTTGAGAATATCGGCAAGCTGCTGACCGCACTCGGAAATCCTCAAAACAAATATCCAAAGATCCAAATCGCTGGAACGAACGGCAAAGGCTCGGTCTGTGCATTTGTCGATGCGATATGCGTATCGGCTGGAGTTAAAACCGGCCTGTACACGTCGCCTCACCTTGTCTCGATCGCGGAAAGGATAAAGATCAACGGTATCGACATAAGCGAAGAAGATTTTGCGCGACAGGCGACGCTGGTTCGGGATACCGCCGAACGGCTAGTAGCCGATGGATCGATCGAAACCGCGCCGACATTCTTTGAACAGGTCACCGCAATTGCTCTGAATTTTTTTGCGGCGCGAGAAATTGAGTTGGCGATCCTGGAAACCGGCCTCGGCGGACGTTTTGATGCAACGACGGCCGCAAATGCCGAGATCGCCGGGATAACCCGGATCGATTATGATCATCAGAACATACTCGGAGCGACGCTCACCGAAATCGCGGCTGAAAAGGCTGCCATAATTCACGAAGGCTCAAAAGTCGTCGTAGGCGAACAGGAACCGGAGGCGATGAGCATCATCGTCAAGCGATGCGGTCATCTCGGCCTGACACCGGAATTATCGGAACATGTCAGTACCACCTACAGCGGGTGGTTTAAGTTCGCGACGGAACGTGCTGAGTATCAAGTTGAACGCTTAGGGTTACTCGGCTATCACCAGATCGAAAACGCAAAGGTTGCCATTCTTCTCGTCGAAACGCTTCAGGAACATTTTCAGATCTTGCCGGAAAACATCATCTCGGGCCTCGAAACCGCCGTCCATCCGGGGCGACTCGAACGTCGTGGACGCTTTCTTTTTGACGGGGCACACAACATCGGCGGAGCTCGGGCGCTTCGCAAATATCTCGACGAAAATGTCCACCAGCCCGTGACGATGATCTTCGGAGCTATGCGTGACAAAGACATTTCCGAGATCGCAGAGATTCTCTTTCCGAAAGCCGCCGTTCTGATCTTGACACGGCCCGAAAACCCGCGTTCTGCAGACCCGCAATCGATCGCTGAACTTCTCCCCCAAGATAAACGAAGCAACACCGTCATTACGGCGTCCGTTTCAGCTGCGATAGAAAAGGCGCTCATAGTTTCAACGGGTGATGACTTGATCTGCGTCACCGGTTCGCTGTATCTGGTGGGCGAGGTTCAAAAATTATTAAGATCACGAATTTGAAATTTGAAATCGCAAATCTAAAATAATTGTATATGCACAAATTAGTATTGATTCGGCACGGTGAAAGCGAGTGGAACAAGGAAAACCGTTTTACCGGGTGGAAGGATATCGATCTTTCAACAAAGGGCAGGGAAGAGGCTCATGCAGCTGCAAAGGTCTTGATATCCGAGGGCTTCACTTTTGACGAAGCTTACACGTCGGTCCTGAAACGCGCGATCAGGACGCTGTGGATCATTCAGGACGAGATGGACCTGATGTGGATCCCGACGACAAAATCGTGGATGCTGAACGAGCGTCATTACGGAGCCCTGCAGGGGTTGAACAAAGCCGAAACCGCTGCACAGTACGGCGAAGAACAGGTGCAGATATGGCGGCGAAGCTTTGACATTCCGCCCGATCCGCTTGAAGAAACCGACGAGCGTTATCTCGGCAACGATCCGCGTTACAGCTCGATCCCGAAAGACAAATTTCCAAAAACCGAATGCCTTAAAGACACGGTCGCACGAGTCATTCCTTATTTTAAGGACGAGATCGTCAGTAAGATCAAAGACGGCAAACGCATCATCATCGCTGCTCACGGCAACTCGCTGCGCGCTCTCGTAAAATACCTGGACAATGTCTCGGACGAAGATATCGTCAAGCTGAACATACCGACCGGCATCCCGCTCGTTTACGAGCTTGATGACGATCTGAAACCTATCACAAGCTACTACCTCGGTGACCAAGAAGCGATCCGCAAAGCGCAAGAGGCTGTGGCGAACCAGGGAAAAGCATCAAAGTAGAAGATAGATCCGTAAGCAAGCAGCAGTTGTTGAAAACGCACACACCAGTGCCGAACTGCTTTCCGCCAACTGCCAACAGTCCTTTTATGTCCTGGCAAAAAATCGTTTTCATCCTTTTGGTCCTCGTGTGTCTCTCGCCATGGGGTTCGCCGCCTGTCGCCCTGGCTCTCGGACTTTTGTTGGCGTTCACTATCGGCAATCCGTTTCCGCAAGTTACGGGGAAGCCGACAAAATTGCTGCTGCAAGGCTCGGTGATCTTTCTCGGTTTCGGGATGAACATCGAAGCGGTTTTTAAGGCCGGACGCGACGGCATACTGTTTACTATCGTAACCATTTTCGGCACGCTCATCCTCGGCTATCTCGTCGGCAAATTTCTAAAAGTAAACGAGAAAACCTCGAATCTCATTTCGTCCGGGACGGCGATCTGCGGCGGCAGTGCAATTGCAGCGGTCGGTCCGGCGATTGACGCTGGAACGGAAGAAATGTCCGTTTCGCTCGGCACGGTTTTTGTGCTCAATTCGATCGCGCTTATTCTGTTTCCAATCATCGGCCACATGCTCGATCTGTCACAGACGCAGTTTGGGGTTTGGGCTGCGATTGCTATACATGACACGAGTTCGGTTGTCGGAGCGGCTCAAACTTACGGACCCGACGCTCTTGCGATCGCGACCACCGTAAAACTCGCCCGTGCGCTTTGGATCGCACCGGTAGCTTTGATGTTCGCGTTTCTCTATCGAAAAAGCGACAAAGAGCGTAAGACAAAAGTTGCAATGCCGTGGTTCATCTTCTTGTTTCTCGGAGCAACGCTTATTCGTACTTACGCCCCTAGTGCGATACTGCCAAGCATTTTCGATTCGCTTGTTAATCTTGCAAAGGCGGGAATGACCGTCACACTTTTCCTTATCGGCGTGAGCCTTTCAAGAAAAACGCTCCGTGCTGTAGGCGTGCGCCCGCTGCTGCAGGGAATTTTACTTTGGATCGTGATATCGGTCGTTTCGCTTTTTGCGGTGTTTAAGATGCTGTAAGACGATTGCAGAGGCCCGCACGTAAGTAAGGGCGAACCCGTAGACGTTCGCATTTCGCCTTTACTAATACTCTAGCTTCCCAGACTTCTTAATGAGGTTTCAGAACCACCTTTCGCCAGCCGTTCTTTTCCTCGTTAAACATCTCGTATGCCATTGGAGCTTCGCTTAGCTTTAACCGATGCGAGATGACAAACGTAGGATCGACCTCTTTCGCCTCGATCGAATCGAGCAGTTTCGGCATATATTTTTGCATATTTGTCTGGCCCATTTTGAATGTCAGGCCTTTGCCGAATGCCGCGCCGAAATTAAATTTATCCAGAAACCCGCCGTAAACTCCGGCAACCGAAACCGTGCCCCCTTTTCGGCAGCAAAAGATCGCCTGTCGCAGCGCGTGCGGACGATCAGTCGCCAGATAAACCGAGGCTTTCGCGTAGTCCATCAACGCGTCGGGTGACGTTCCGTGCGACTCGAGCCCCACGGCGTCAATGCACGAGTCCGGCCCGCGTCCACCTGTCAGGTCCAACAGCCTGTCGTAAACCTCCTCTTCGTCAAAATTTATGGTCTTGACCTTGTTGCTCTGCTGACGCGCAAGCTCCAGACGGTCTTCGTAATGGTCTATTGAGATGACCTGCTCGGCCCCGAGCATCAGCGCCGACTTAATCGCAAACTGTCCCACCGGTCCCGCTCCCCAAATGGCAACGGTGTCGCCCTCCCGAATATTGCAATTTTCCGCAGCCATAGGCCGTGTTGCTGCAAACCTTAATGCGGCGAGCCCCGCAGCGCTTCCCAAAATTGCCAAATCGGTTCCTCTACCCATAAACCCCTCCTCGAACAGACATATCCGATGTACGATGTATTAACGTGGAACACTCAAAGATTAAGCTTATGAGTGGCGCAACAACCGTGCCGGAAACAAAATTTGACATTTTAAAAAATTGCCGAAAATGCTAGGCTTTATAAAATGGAAAACCAGGAGCGGAAGGAACAGGTCGTCAAGATCAGGCATGAACTCAAAGGCGTTATCGATCCCGGCCTTGTTCGTATCATCTCGTTCGTCATAATCACCCTTTCGCTTGTCGCCTGCACCGTGTTGTGTATTCTTGCGATTTGGAAATTTACCGAAAGCGATGCCGTCTGGCGGGCAATTGCAACCTTTATCGTCGTCAGCGTTGCTACGGGAATTTTCACGTTTGTCAACGAGAAGCTTGGGTGATCCTTTGTAGAGATCCCAAAATCTGCTAAAATACTCGTTTCGGCAACAGAATGTATTTTAATCTGTGAGACTTGAATGAGCATTAAACAGATCTCGGTTCGCGGGGCACGCCAGCACAATCTCAAAAACATCGACGTCGAGATCCCACGGGATAAGTTTACGGTCATCACGGGCTTGTCCGGTTCGGGAAAGTCGTCTCTTGCCTTTGACACGATCTACGCCGAAGGGCAGCGACGCTATGTCGAATCGCTCTCTGCCTACGCTCGCCAGTTTCTCGATCAGCTTGAAAAGCCCGACGTCGATTCGGTCGAGGGCTTGAGTCCGGCGATCTCGATCGAGCAAAAAACCATCTCGCGCAGCCCGCGTTCGACGGTCGGAACGGTCACCGAGATCTACGATTACCTGCGTCTGCTCTTTTCGTCAATTGGCCAGCCGCGATGCCACATTTGCGGTGCAACGATCACCAAACAATCGGTCGAGCAGATAGTTTCGGGAATCACCGAATTGCCCGAAGGCGAACGTGTGATGATCCTTGCTCCGATCGTCCGCGGCCGAAAAGGCGAGTTTAAGAAAGAGCTGGAAAAACTGCACAAGGACGGTTTCATTCGTGCCCGGATAGACGGCGAAATGCGTCAGCTCGACGAGGAGATCAAGCTCGACAAACGCCGCAACCACACCATCGAAGTGGTCATCGACCGTCTCTTGATAAAACCCGGCGTGCAGGAACGTCTCACGGAATCGGTCCGAACCGCGTTGAAACTTACTGGCGGTGCCGTGCTCGTTTCGGTGATCGACGGCGAGGAAAAACTGTTATCCGAAAAGATGGCCTGCATCAACTGCGGGATCAACATCGCGCCGCTCGAACCGCGTTCGTTCTCGTTCAACTCGGCCTACGGCGCGTGTAAACGCTGTCAGGGGCTTGGCACGGTCATGGAAATGGACGCCTCCAAGATCGTCCCGGATCCGTCCCAGCCTGCGAACAAGGTCAAATTCCTCGGTGATGCCGACAAGTCCGGTGCAACGTATTTGCGAACGCTTCTGACGGCGATCATTGACAAATATCTCGACGGTGACAAGCTCGAACCGCCCAAAGATTCGCTCGTTGGCCGCGTCAAGGCGAAACTCAAACCGAACGGCAAGATCGAACGTGAAAAACGCAAGATCGAGACCGTTCCGTTTCAGGAATTGCCGCAGGAGATACGGGACGCATTCTTTCACGGAACCAAGCGGCGTTTGACCATCCGGCAGGGCGATTACAAGTACGAAAGCGACTGGAAAGGGGCCCTGCGTGCAATGCGTGAAAGACTGGAAAACCCGCCGTCCGAGCGTGTCCGTGCCGCTCTCGAAGAACTGATCGCACCGGTTTTGTGTCCGGTGTGCGAAGGCAAACGGCTTCAGCCCGAAAGCCTTGCGGTAAAGGTCGGCGGTCTCGGCATTGCCGATTACACCGCTATGCCTATTGAGGATGCCGTTGGGCAATTTGCAGCGATCAAGCTCACTCCGCGTGAAGAAAAGATCGCAGGACTTGTGCTGCGTGAGGTCAACGACAGGCTTCGGTTTTTGCAGGCTGTAGGGCTCGGATATCTGACGCTCGACCGTGCGTCCGCGACGCTTTCGGGCGGCGAAGGCCAACGCATCAGGCTTGCGACGCAGATTGGTTCGCAGCTTCGCGGAGTGCTGTACGTGCTGGACGAACCGAGCATCGGCCTGCATCCGCGTGACAACCAAAAGCTGCTCGAAACGCTGCACGAACTCCGCGATCTCGGCAACACTGTGTTGGTCGTCGAGCATGACGAAGAAACAATTGAAAAAGCCGATTATGTGATCGACCTCGGACCGCTTGCCGGAACCCACGGCGGAGAAGTCGTTGCCGTCGGCTTGCCCGAAGAGATCGAGGCGAACGACAATTCGCTTACCGGAAAATATCTCAGCGGCGAATTAAAGATCGAGATTCCCGAACTTCGCCGATTGCCGAACGGCAGCCGTGTGACGGTCAAAGGTGCCCGCGCCCACAACCTCAAGAACATCGATGTCGAATTTCCTCTAGGGCTGTTCACGGTTGTTACGGGTGTCTCGGGTTCGGGCAAATCGACGCTGGTCGAGGAGATCCTATTCCCGGCGTTGTACAGCCACGTTTACAAATCCGCCATTGAGCCGCTCGAACACGATTCGATCTCCGGACTTGATCTTGTCGATAAGATCATCGAGATCGACCAGACGCCGATAGGCCGAACGCCTCGTTCGAATCCGGCGACATATACGGGTCTTTTTACACCCATCCGTGAGCTTTATGCCATGCTGCCCGAATCGAGGACTCGCGGCTACAAGGCCGGACGGTTCTCGTTCAATGTCAAAGGCGGACGCTGTGAGGCGTGCGAGGGCGACGGTATGAAACGCATCGAGATGAACTTTCTGCCCGACGTTTACGTCACGTGCGACGTGTGCCGGGGCAAACGGTACAACCGAGAGACCCTTGCGGTCAAATACAAAGGCTTGTCCATCGCCGATCTGCTTGATACGACCATCGAGGACGCATTGCCGATACTGGAAAACATTCCGCAGATCAAGCAAAAGCTTCAAACGCTGCTCGATGTAGGCCTCGGATACATCAAGCTTGGCCAGTCGGCGACGACTTTGAGCGGTGGCGAAGCCCAGCGTATCAAGCTTGCCAAAGAGCTCTCGAAACGTGCGACCGGAAAGACCATTTATATAATGGACGAACCGACCACCGGCCTTCATTTTGCCGACGTGCACAAACTGCTCGAAGTGCTCCAGCGCCTTGTCGATACGGGCAATACGGTCATCGTCATCGAACACAACCTCGACGTTATAAAATCGGCAGATTACCTCATCGACCTCGGTCCCGAAGGCGGCGACGCAGGCGGCAAAGTCGTTGCAACCGGAACTCCCGAAGAGGTCGTCCGGGTGAAAAAATCCTACACCGGACAGGCCCTTAAAGCTGTTCTCAATTAATACGAGCTCAGAGTCCGCCTTGTCCCTCGGACGGATTCCATCTAGACTTTGGATAAAGCTTTTGTATAGAGCAGTTTAACGATTCAAACTAATAACAGACAATCGGGAAATGCTGTGTACTCCGGGAGTGTTTTGAACGTTATTTTGCTGGTTGCTAACATTTTCAGCCAGATAAATGAGCATGGCGAGGCGGACCTCGCGGCGTGAGAAGCCGTCTATGAGCTTCATCGTTCTGTCAAAATCGTTCGTCGCAAAAGCGCGGAATATGGATAGGTCATAGTAGTATCCAAACGAGATACCCTGAGACAAAAGGTACTCGCCCTGGCGCATATTTCCGCCGCCCTGAAATTGGTTAACGGTTGCAAACGCATCGGTTAGCTCGTTCATTTGGGGAATAAGCGGTTCGAAGACGCGAAAAGCTTCGTCGGGTGCGATGTTGCCGTATGCAGCGATGATCTGCATGAGATTTGAAAATTCGGTCGAGTTTTCTGGTTGATCCGATATCGCGGAACGAGCCTTCCCAAGAACTGCCAGAGCGTAGCTCTTATTCTTTACCGGATCGCTTTGATAGATCACATTCGCCAGATTCAAAAGGCTGTTTGAACGTCCGTATTCGGGCAGCTGATCTATCATAGCCTCGGCTTCGGCAAATTTTCCCGAATACATCAGCGTGCTTGCGTATTGAGATCTTAACGACATCAATGCCGAATCCAATGAGTCGTCCGATAGATTTTCGTTAAGCAGAGACGTTGCACGGTCGAGCTCGCCTCGTTGTGCATATCTGGCCGCGGCATTCTGATAAACGGCGTTTCGGTAACTGAGCGGCAGGTGTTTTGCTTCCGTGACCAGAGTCTCGGGGCTGGCATCGGTGCTCATCAGCTTGCTGTATTCGACACTGAAACCATCGCCGTTACGTGCGTTTGTGCGTTGTTTTTGTTTCAACGCTTCAACGCTGGACGGAACCAGTTTTTCGGCGATCTGGACGACGGTAGTCGGGTTTACGATATAAGAGCCGTAGCGTTCGGACTGCTGCAAATAGAACGACACGAGATTGTTTGCCAATTGGCGCATCTGCGAGTCGTCGAATATTGACTTTTGGCTCTCATAATCGCCGCTTGTGTATCTGGACAGGAAGTTCGTCGCTGTGCCTATCTGCTGATAGTCCGGCTGGCCTTCGAGTAGAAATTTTGACCGGACAAGCTTGTTCATCACGTCGGAAGCCGCAGCCTGAGCTGCCGCAGGGTCTTTTTGGCTCAACTGCGTCAAGAGTTCCAGCGTTTCATTGGAGATTCCTTTTCTCAACGCATCGTTCAACAGTTTTATCGCACGTTCCGGGTCTTGAGCCGCTGCCTGACGCATCAGCGTTTGTTCCATGTTCAATTCATTCTGAGCCAGACCGCTGCTGCTGCCGGGTTTTGCGGTGTTTGCTGCGGCATCGTTGATCGCTTTTGTGATCGCGGCTGAACGCGTCCTGTACAAACTGTCCAATGCAAAACCGGCGTCGCACGAAGCAATGAGGTTTAAGATCTGGGATCGCGAATTCTGGATCAACGCAATCTCGTTTTGCGAGCCGAGCCTTTTTGGATTCGATTCGGCTTGCTCCTGAGCGCCGATCAGCTCGTTAACGGCTCTTTGAAATATAGGCTGAGAATCTTGCGGGCTGGTTTTACATGTCAGCGTACCGACTTTAGCGTAGACAAAAGCGCGATTCTCACCTAGTTTGAGATTGGGAACATCGGCAAGGATCTGGGATACAAGGAAGCGTTGTCGCTGCAGGTTGTCAGATTCTTTGTTGTTGTCCCCTTGAGCAAAAATGGACAACGACAACGAAAAAAGCAGGATAGAGGAACCGAAATATTTCGCAAACATACGACCAATCGCTCCTGATATTTGATTTTACTTTTAACAGTGCACCGTTACACCAAAAAGGTTGCACCGATGCATTAAATATCAGAACGGTCGTGATGTTGGGAAATTGCAAAGTTTGCCAAGAGGCCGGTAACGTCCTGGAGAACCAGTTCAGGCAATTGCGCGGATCATTTCTTTTACGGCCTGATCCAATCCAACAAAGATCGAGCGGGAAATGATGTTGTGGCCGATGTTGAATTCGGTGATCTCGGGGATGGTGGCGAGCGGACCGACATTTCTGTAGGTCAATCCGTGTCCCGCAGCTACGATCAAGCCGAGAGATTTGCCGAATTTGGCGGCATTTTTTACCCGTTCAAGTTCGGTGGCGGCACGTTTTTCACCTTCGCCGTGAGCGGCACGGGCACTGAGCGTGAGTTCGGCGTATTCGGCGGTGCAGAGTTCGACCTGTTGGGCTCCGGCGTTCTTTGCGGCCTC
>DATJGV010000151.1:0-4021 GCA_035494575.1 Pyrinomonadaceae bacterium
AAATTGGAAGATGCTGAAAGATTTCCGGATTTGAAGTATTGGCAGTCTCAACCGACCGAAAAAATATTTGATACTGCTTGGGAAATAGTTTTGGAAGCACATGCCTTGAAAGGAGAAGATTTGCGTGAATCAAGACTTCAAAGATCTATTGTGAGTTTTCAGAGAAAGGAACTTTAGGCAGGAAATTATATGAAAGCATATTTCCTTTTAATTCTGGTAATTACCTTATTAGGATGCAATAGCGGGGCGTCAAATAATCCTTCAAATACCGTTACAGCTAATAATACGGCTGCAAATAATTCAGCAAATTCCGTTGCGACGACCATAGGCGCTCAAACAGTAGCCATCGATTCGCCTGACGGTGTAAAGATCGTCGGATCTTTTTTTGAATCTGCCAGGGCAAATTCACCAGCCGTTTTGCTGCTGCATCAGTGGCAGAGCGACCGGCATTCGTATGACGATTTTGCAAAGCGTTTGCAGGCGAAAGGATTTAATGTTTTATCTATCGATGGCCGAGGATTTGGCGAATCGGTAAAGACGGTGGACGGCAAACCCGTCGCACCGGACCGCACCGACGCAACGGTAAAGGGAATGCTTGGCGATGTCGGCGCGGCGTTCGATTTTTTGTCAAAGCAAAAAAATGTCGATCCGTCGCGGGTTGGGATCGTCGGAGCGTCGTACGGCAGCAGCCTCGCGATAATTTATGCGGCGGATAACCCGAAGGTAAAAGCCGTCGCCTTGCTCTCGCCTGGGCTTAATTATTTTGGAAATATGGCGACTGAACCGGCTGTAAGGAAATATGGCGACCGCGACCTTTTCGTTGTTGCATCAAAGGGCGATACCGAATCGGCTGAGGCTGCCGAAAACTTCGAGAAGATCGGAAACACGCGATATGGATTCATGATCTTACCTGTCGGCAGTTTACATGGCACTGAAATGTTTAAATACAGAGATAAAACCGATGGTCCGCCAGTTGTTGAAGATGCGGTTGAAAGTTTCTTAATGACCCGACTCGGTCTGGCAAAAGCCAATTACAAGTAATGATGCGATATGTGTTTTTAAGGAATCGAAAATCGCAAATCTGAAATCAAAATTCTAAATGTCTGAATTAAACGATCTATATCAGGAAGTAATTTTAGAACACAATAAAAATCCGCGAAATTTTCGTGAGATTCCCGATGCCGATAAGACTGCGACAGGGAATAATCCATTATGCGGCGACGCGCTGCGGGTTTATGTCGATATGGAAGGTGGCACCGTAAAAGATGTGTCGTTCAAGGGCTCGGGCTGCGCAATATCCAAGGCATCGGCGTCGATGATGACGCAGGTCGTCAAAGGAAAAACCAAGGAAGAAGCCGAAGCTTTGTTTGACGAATTTCACCGCATGGTGACCGGCGGTCTGGATGTCGAAACGGAGGAAAATCATCTTGGAAAACTCAAAATATTCGCCGGTGTTCTCGAATTTCCCGCGCGTGTAAAGTGCGCGTCGCTTAGCTGGCATACGTTGAATGCCGCCCTGCATGGTGACGAAACGGTTACGACAGAATAACAATTTTGGCCACGAGTAAACGGGAAGACACGAAACATGATCACCTGATCTTTGCTGTGTTCTTATCCTGGAAGGTAGTTTTCTGCAACTGCGTCAAATGCAGATAGCTGTTCCGCGATCCATTCGCTATTTTCCCCACGTTCAGCGGCCATAATTTCCGCGACGGCCGGCGCTATCTGGACAGCGGTGCGAGCATCGAGAAACAACGCTCGCGTTCGCCTGGCCAAAACGTCTTCGACGGTCAACGCCATTTCATTTCTCACAGCCAGGACAATATCAGCTCTTGTGTACGGGAAATCCGGATGAAGACGTCCGGCCAGTTCGGGATCCTCCGAAATCAAATCAGCGATCGCACGTTGCCTTTCCGTCAGAATTTTCAATTCGCGCGTTCGACATTCTGTCGCCGGCAGACCCGCAGATGAAACGGCGCTATCCACGGTGTCCTCAGCCATTTGTCTGTACGTCGTCCACTTGCCGCCTGTGATCGTCACCAATCCGGACGGACCGATCTTGATCGTATGGCTGCGTGAAAGCTCAGCCGTATTCTGTTTGCCATTAGATCTTAAAAGTGGACGGATACCGGTAAAGGCACTCAGGATATCGTCCCGCGACGGAGGCGTTTCCATCTGTTCGGCTAGCGTCTCAAGTATAAATTCGATCTCAGCATCGAGTGGCTTCGGCTCAAGAGTCGCCATGGCTATAGGGGTATCGGTCGTCCCGACCAAAAGATGATCTTGCCAGGGAATTGCGAGCAAAACACGGCCATCGCTTGTTTTTGGGATCAGCATAGCAGTTTCGGCTGCGCCGTCGTTTTGCTTGAAAACCAGATGCGTTCCCTGACTTAACTCCAGAATACGTTCGGCGTTCGGGTCGGCAAGGGCCCGAACCTCGTCACAGAACGGCCCGGCGGCATTAATTATGACTTTGGCAAGAACCGAAACATTTCCGGAGCTTTCTGCATCGACGAAATCGACGCCGGCGATACGGCCGCTCGTGTCCTTATTTATTGCGGTTGCTTTTGCATAGTTGAGCAAGCACGCCCCGTTTTGGTTGGCGGCCACTGCCATATCAATAAGCAGCCGCGTATCGTCAAATTGCGCATCGAAATAAAGAACACCTCCGTGCAGACCCTCCTTTTTAATACCAGGCAGATGGTCGATCGTTTCGCGGCGCGACAATATTCGCGATCTTCCCAACCGATACTTTCCCGCCAAGACATCGTAAATTTTTAGCCCGAAACCGTAGTAAAGTTTTTGCCAGGTGCTGTAACACGGGATGACGAATGACAGCTTTTGAACGACGGGCGGGGCGTTTCTTAGCAGCCGCCCCCGTTCGCGAAGCGCTTCGCGGACGAGCGCGAGGTTTCCTTGTTTGAGATAGCGAACGCCGCCATGTATGAGTTTCGTGCTACGGCTCGATGTGCCTTTGCCAAAGTCATTTTGTTCGAGCAGCAGAACGTCTAGTCCGCGCGTGGCGGCGTCAAGCGCACATCCCACGCCCGTTGCTCCGCCGCCGATAACGACGATGTCCCACGGTTTTTCGCGCGTTTTGATGCGCTCAAGCGAAACCTGCCGATCCATGAACGGTATGATTGCACAGATCTTCGCACCGTTCTATTCGCCGTCCAAACTGCGCACCCAGGCCCAGAACGAATCCTCGAAAACAAGCCAGCCGAGTTTCGTCGGCCGGCGTCCGGCGGTCTCAAATGTGCCGTCTTCGCACAGATTGACAAGGGCAGAGCGCGAAAGGGGCGGAACCACCACACGGTGATGTTTTATAAGCCTTTCTATCTCGGAAAGACGAAGTTTTGGACGAATCTTAGTATGTAACGTTTGTTGTAGTTCTTGCATCTTGCTAAACCTTAGGCGCGCTGCGGAGTTATTTGTGTATTTATAGATGTTTTGCGGCGAACCCTTCTAAATCATAAAAATCATCGAAGTTAGAAACGTTCAATAAATTACCGAATATCGTAAGGATCGTTATGGTGCCCGGCAGCGATCCTTCGTATTCTGGTTATGGCCGGGCGACATGTAAGCGGCGAAGAAAATTTCAGAAATACGGTTCGCCCAATATCGCCCGACCGTTTTATTCTAGCAAACAAACGTGTCGTTTGTAAACTGATATTTCACAGATGAAACAAATGGTTCAAAAAAATATGGCATTCACAGAGAAAGATAAATTGAAGGCATTGGCCGTTATAAACATTTTCGAAACCGGAGTGTCGTTTGGTGATTACGCGGCTGTTGCCGTACTCGACGACGGTGCAGGTATTTCGTACGGCATGAGCCAGTTCACACACAAGTCCGGTTCGCTGGCCGCCGTGATCGGTCGATATTTCAAGCTCGGCGGCGTAGTTGGGCGACGAGTGATCAGTTCGAGAGAGGCACTGCTGAAAAAGAAAGGACGCGCAGCGGTCGACGCTCTCGAGGTGGATGAGGAATTCAAGAAAGCACTCAAGGCCGCGGCTCTGAC
>DATJGV010000152.1:0-12592 GCA_035494575.1 Pyrinomonadaceae bacterium
CGTGAATGCCCTTAACCGCATGGAGGTTGACACCTACGGCCTGGACGAAATGGACCGAAAGCTGCTCACGACGATCATCGAAAAATTTGACGGCGGACCGGTCGGTTTAGGCACCATCTCGGCGTCGATCCACGAAGAAAAAGACTCGATAGAAGAGATTATCGAGCCTTACCTGATGCAGATCGGTTTCCTGAACCGCACGCCCCGCGGCCGCATGGCAACGCGCCTGGCGTATGAACATTTTGGGTTGAATTTTCCGTCGGGCGTTTCGTCCGTGCCTGGTTTATTTGAATAAACGCCCTTTCCCCGAAAAATAATTTTTAATTGATCGCGAAAGACGTTTCAAGATGGAAAAAAGGCGGACCCAAACCTAGTGCCTCGGTCCGCCTTTTTCATTTATTCTTCCTCTTCTTCGACAGCAAGAAGCGACGCGCTTGTTACGAGGTCGTCGTCGCCCGTTTTGATGAGCGTTACGCCTTGTGCGCTGCGGCCCGTTTCGCGGATCTTATCCACACCCAGGCGAATTAATTTGGCCTGCTGCGTGATTATCATGATCTCGGAATCGTCCTCCACAGGAAACGCCGCTACGACCTTACCGGTTTTCGCGGTCGTTTTCATATTGATAACGCCCGTGCCGCCGCGTTTGGTCAAACGATAGCTGTCGACGGTCGTCTGTTTGCCGAAACCGTTTTCGGAAACCGAAAGAATCTTCTCGTTTCCTTCCTTTGAAACGGCACAGACCGAAACAACGTAATCGTCCTTTCGCAAATTTACGCCGCGAACACCGCGGGTTGCACGGCCCATTGCGCGAACGTCAGATTCGTTAAAGCGAACGGCCATGCCGTCGTGCGTAGCGATGAAGATCTGGCAGGTTCCATCGGTGCGGATCACATCAAGAAGCTCGTCACCCGAATCGATGTTGATCGCATTGATGCCGCTTGCTCGAATGTTTTGATAATCCGATAAAGCGGTTTTCTTGATTACGCCTTGTTTTGTGACCATCGTCAGATAGATCTCTTCGCTAAAATCGCGAACGGGCATTACCGCAACGAGTTTTCGCTCGCTCGAAAGCTGAACAAGGTTGACGACCGCCTTGCCGCGAGCGGCTGCTGCGGCCTCGGGAATCTCGTGCACCTTGATCTTGTACACCTGACCGTCGTCCGTAAAGATCATCAAATAAGCGTGCGTCGATGCGATGAAAAGATGTTCGACAAAATCGTCGTTCTTTGCGGTCGCACCGAGACGTCCCTTGCCGCCGCGTCCCTGCCGCGAGTAGGTCGAGACCGGCGTGCGCTTGATGTAGCCGGCTTTTGTGACCGTGATGGCAACGTCTTCGTCGGGGATCAGGTCTTCGATACTCAATTCGACGCCTGCATCGATAATTATCGTGCGACGAGTGTCGCCAAAGGTTTTCTTGATCTCCTGCAGCTCGTCAATGATCACTTGCCGCAGCACGTTTTCGTTCGCCAGAATATTTTCGAGTTCGGCGATGTATTTGATGATCGCTTCGTACTCGTCGAGAATTTTTTGACGTTCCAGAGCCGATAGACGACGCAGTTGCAGATCGAGGATCGCCTGCGCCTGGACGTCTGAAAACGCGAGGCCGCCGATGACCTTTTGCAGGTCCTTAAGAAACGCGTCCTGAGCCTTTCCGCCCGTGATGCCGCGCCAGTTCTTTACTTCTCCGAGCGTTGCAAAATTGCCGGTCAGCCAGCCTTTCGCCTCATCGACCGAACGCGAACTGCGAATAAGCGGAATTATGTAGTCGAGCGCGTCGATGGCTTTGTTCAAGCCCTCTAAAATGTGAGCACGGGCCTGTGCCTTGCGAAGGTCGAATTCGGTTCGCCGGCGGACGACCTCTCTCCGGAACTCAACGAAATACTCGAGCATCTCCTTGAGGTTCAGAACCCGGGGCTGACCATCGACAATGGCGATATTGATTATGCCGAACGACGACTGCATCGGCGTCAGCTTGTAAAGCTTGTTGAGGATAACCTGCGGAACCGCGTCGCGTTTTAGCTCGATAACGATACGCATTCCCTCGCGGTTCGATTCGTCACGGATCTCGGAAATGCCGTCAAGTCTCTTTTCGTTGACAAGCTCGGCGATCTTCTCGATCAGGCGCGCCTTGTTGACCTGGTAAGGAATCTCGGTCACGACAACGGCGTCGCGTTCGCGGTCGCCGCGTCCGATACGGTCGATCGCGGCCTTTGCACGCATCTGAATAACGCCGCGGCCTTCGCGATAGGCTCGGTGAATTTCCTCGCGGCCGTAAATAAAGCCGGCGGTCGGAAAATCGGGTCCGGGAACGATCTTGATAAGCTGATCGATCGTGATCTCAGGATTTTTGACGAGCGCGACGGTTGCGTCGAGGATCTCGGTCATATTGTGCGGCGGAATTTTCGTCGCCATGCCGACCGCGATGCCTTCGGAACCGTTTACGAGAAGGAGTGGAACTTTCGTCGGCAGAACCGTCGGCTCAGAAAGAGATTCGTCGTAGTTTGGCTGAAAATCGACTGTTTCTTTTTCAATGTCCGCGAGGACCTCGTTCGTAAGGCGTTGCAGACGAACTTCGGTATAACGCATCGCCGCCGGGTTGTCGCCGTCGATCGAACCGAAGTTTCCCTGTCCGTCAACAAGCGGGTAGCGCATCGAGAATTCCTGCGCGAGGCGAACAACGGTGTCGTAAACTGCTGTGTCGCCGTGCGGATGATATTTACCGATAGTGTCGCCCACCACGCGGGCCGATTTCTTGTAAGGTTTGTTGTAGGTATTGCCGAGCTCGTGCATTGCCCACAAAACGCGTCGATGAACGGGCTTTAGTCCGTCACGCACGTCGGGCAACGCCCGGCCGATAATTACCGACATTGCGTAGTCGAGATACGACCGCCGCATCTCGTCTTCTATGTTGACTTGATTGCGTTCTAAGATTGAATCCATTTTGTTAATTTATAAGTCTTTTCTGTTCGTTTTCTATTATTTCGTCCAAGGCTTGGCAAAGGCGCGGATACAAAAATAAATATGGAATTTTTGTCGATTTAATGCTATCTTTATTTTACAGGCAGAAGGCCTGTTAAGCAACTCGGCGGCACCTTTCATCACATCATTTTCAGCCGCCCGAAAAGCAAGTTTCAAGTCCGATTTTCAGCCTATTTTGCGATCCTGCCCAGCCCAAATATGTCCTCTGTTGTTGAAGAAAAAGAATCACGCCGCATTCAGCGAATCGCGCTTCCGCTGCCGACACGTGTCGAGGTAAATGTCAGCCCGAAAGTGTCCTGGAACGAGATCACGCGGTTGTCTGATATTTCTGCATTCGGTGCGGGTTTTAGCCTGAAACGGCCGGTAAAACGCGGGAGGCTTATCCTGTTAACGATACCGATGCCGCGTCAGCTTCGCGTTTATGATTTTACCGAGGAGCAGTACCGGATCTGGGGCTGCGTCCGACGCTGTCTGCCCATAAGCGTCGGTTCCGAAGAAAAAAAATACGTTATCGGAGCCGCATTTATCGGTAAGGCCCCGCCGGCCAGCTATCTTTCCGATCCATCAACTCTATACGAGATTTCGCACCGAGAGAACAATGGGTTCTGGAGACTTGCTCCGGCCGACATGAAATCGGACGAAGCTAACCTGCCAAAGGACATAAGGCGTCAAACGCGGCTGCCAATTCCGGAACCTGTATCGCTTGAGGTAATGGATGATGCCGGAAACGTAACAGCTTCAGAGACGACCGTTACCGAAAATGTCAGCTTGGGTGGAGCGTCCGTTTTTACCACTCTTAACGCCGAACCGGGGACATTTGTCAAAGTTTCGAGCGAACGCACAAATATAAAGATCATTTCGGTCGTCCGCGGAAAACGCACGGGCCAGGACGGCATCCCACGCCTTCACCTTGAATTTATAGACGATTTCTTCCCACTGGAAGGGATCGAATAGGAAGCAATAATTATGTTGAGAACACCCTCACAGACAAGCACGAATGCCATCCATTCTCCGATCATTCCAATACTGTCCGAATCATTTGAAGAGCATAAACCGGCCCGCAGGCTGACCTCGCTGGTCGCAGTTGTAAAAGGCCGTGACGGCAACGAACAATCCTGGAAGGAAGAAGCCGATGTAGTCGGTTTTTCGGCAAGCGGAGCAAGTTTTCATGTTGCACGTTCGTGCGCACCGGGCCAATTGCTATCGCTGTTGATGCCGCTGCCGATCCATATGCGTGCGTACGATCATGACAAAAAGCTCTACAAGGTCTGGGGCATCGTCCAGCATTGTCAACAGGTCGCCCGAGATGCC
This sequence comes from Pyrinomonadaceae bacterium, assembly GCA_035494575.1. GTDB lineage: Bacteria > Acidobacteriota > Blastocatellia > Pyrinomonadales > Pyrinomonadaceae > OLB17. Next base: position 4,291 of record DATJGV010000152.1, read on the forward strand.
GAGGCATCGCATTTTGTGGGTGTTGCGTTTATCGGAAAAACGGCACCGGAAAGCTATCATGAGAACGCTCATACAAGCTACCGAATTTGCGGAATGAACGGCGACGGCCTTTGGATCGCAAAGGAGGCTGAAAAACCGTTCATCAACCGCAAAGAGCCGCGTTTTAGCTATTCGATGGACATTTCGCTTTATGTGCTCGACGCCGAGCAGAAGGTTTTGGCCGAAGACCGGACCGAGACCGAAAACATAAGCGAAAATGGTTCGTTGGTTATTTCCGACCTGGACGTTTTGGTCGGCGACCGCATAAGGTTTCACAGTGTCGAGTTCGAATTTACGGCGTTAGCGGTCGTCAGGAACAGACAAAAGGCGAGCGACGGAAGATCGAGAGTCTCTCTTGAGTTCGTGGACGATCTTTTTCCGGTATCCGAGCTAAATCCAAGCATTAGATAGCAATTCGAAATGTGGATCGCGAAAGGCGGAGTCATTAGTTATCTGGTTTTGCTTTTGCGCCTTTGGTTTTCGAAAAATGAACGGCAAATACTGAGGTGCGTCTTCTCAAAAGCCAAAAACCGGAAATCAAGGCTTGGTTTTCGGCGATCCGAAATCTGCAATTATCAAGGTTCCGGCGTTTCGTCGGGGACCGGCGGGCGCATATTTTGTCTTTTTAATAAGAGCCGCAGCTTTCGACGCTGTTCCGGTGTCATATAACGCCATTGATCGGCTGTCGGAGGCATGATCGGCGGTATTTTGGGGTTTTGGATCCGTCGCCAAACGCCATTTTCATCAAGATACCCGCCCGGTGTCTCAACCCGTCCGTTTCTCACGGTCATATTACCGACATGAACCGTGTCACCGTTGACGGTGATATCTCCAACGGAGACCTCGGACTGTTTTTGTCCCGAGTTCTTAGTATTTCTTGACGCCGGCTTTTCAACCGTTGGCTGCACAACCTGTTTATCAGCCGCAGCTTCCGTATTTGTAATGGACGAAACCGCGGCATTCGGATCGCTATCCGGTGATGGAATTTCAGGCGGCGCCTCATCGATCGTCTCGACGACAGGAAGGGGAATCGGGTTAGCCCGGGTCCCGAACATCTGCGGATCTGTAAGATAAGCTGCCCCGGCGGCGAGACCGGCCAATACCAAAGTCGCAGCTGCCGCATTCTTGAAAAAACGTCCGCGACGAACGGGCCTGGCTGATCCGTTTGTCGCAGCTAAAGGTCTTATGGACGTCTCCTCGGAAATGAATTCGGGCAATATCTCGGTCTTGACATCCGTCGGACGCACCGCCGCCTGACGTGTCCCTTCGGGCATCAGTTTCGTTTTATGCGTTGTTATGTCGCCGTTACCGGAGGCTGTAACAGACGCAACTGGATGCAGCCGATCCGCAAAAGCTTCATGATGCGAAAGCATTTGCCGCATTTCATTTGCGGTAGCCGGTCGTACAGCGGCGTTGAGATCGAGAGACTGCTGCAGAATCGCAGCGACGCCCGCAGGAATTTTAGAACGAAGTGCGTTTGCCGGAACCAGCGGGTCTTGGCCGCCGCTCAGAACATTCATTGCACGCGTCAAAGCATCTTCGGGCGGAACGAGCGTTAGCAAATGATAAAGCGTCGCGGCGAGCGAATAGAGGTCGCTACGCGGATCGGTTCCCGTACCCTGAATTTGTTCGAGCGACGCGTAGTTTCGCGAGTACCCGAAAATGCTTTTCGCAGCTGTCTGATGGCCCGCGTCGGTCGGGTTCCCTTTTGCAAGCCCGAAATCGAGCAAAACGATCTGGCCGCGGCTGGTAATTTTAAGATTCTGCGGCTTTATATCACGATGAATGACCGGAATTTGCTGGTTGTGAAGAAAATCAAGAGCCTCAAGCAGTTGATCGGCCCAGACCAGAACCTGTTCGACTTCGAACGGTGTCTCGTCACGATCCATCATCACGCCGAGGTCCTCGCCCGGAATGTATTCCATAACGAGAAACTGGCGGTTTTCCTCTTCGAAATGATCGCTGACTCGCGGAAGAGCGTTGTGTTTCAGGCTGTTAAGCAGCCGCGCTTCGCGTTCGATCGCCTTGCGATAGCTGTCGTCCATGTAAAGCGTTTCCTTGATGGCGACCTTGCTGGCAAATCTTTCGTCGGTGGCGATATAGACCGCGCCCATTCCGCCCTGCCCGATCTGTTGCTCGATGCGGTAACGCTGCTGCAAGATTTTCCCTGTCTCTATCATTGCTCTCTTATTTCGGCTGACTGAGTATGCCTATTAATACTACACCACCGAACATGAATATATAAACAAAAAAGCAGACCGAAAGGCCTGCTTTTTGATACGGACTAAGTTCGACGAAAGTTCTAGCGGTATGCGGCTGCTCCGACTTTAGGTAGGTTGTAAACGTCCGCCAGAGTGTTCAGCTCAAACCTCACATTTCGCCAGTTGCGTTCGGTCACAGGCCGGAACCTGTAATTTCTAACGTTTCGGTCGATGTCCGAAGCAATATTCAAACATTGCCTCACTTCATCGCGACTGTCGTTCCACGCAGCACGGCGGTCAAAGTTTCGGGAAAGCTCATTTGTTGCATGTTCAAGATCGCGTGAGCGCTGGTTTAACCAATCTTCCCGATTGCTGTTATTTAAACGGCTTCGGTCCAGCGATTTGTCGTATGATCTGACAAAATTGTCGACGCGGTTTTCGACGCGGTTGACGATCGCCTGAACCTGCGCTTTGTTTACGCGCCGGCCACGGGCTTCGCGCCGCATCTGTGCGCTGCCTGTGTCCGCTAGCATTAAGACCATGATAACTGCCGACATTGCGATGACTGCTTTAAATATTCTTTGTTTCATTCTTACCCCCAATTTGCATAAGTCGTAATTTCGACGGATCGAAATTATGCTGATATTCTCTGCAAATTGAATGCCGCAACGGGAGAGGAAAGAACAATTCCAGGTAAGCTGCTGGCTTTACGGGATTTACCCGTTTAAGTTGTCTGTCGTCAAAGCTTGGTTAGCGGTAACCCATATCGTTGAGAAGCTCGGTCGCGAAGCACGAAATGCGAATCAAAGGCTTGCCAGCCCTCTTCCTAACATCGAAAGGCGAAGAAAACATAATTGGCAGCCGGGCTAGCTGAATGTCTCACGCGAACCATCTCTCGGTCATGTCACACCACATTGCGAGGCCCTTCCATTCGCCGTATTTTTTGTAATGCCGTTCGATGGTCTTGTCCTTACATTTCTTGCCGCGCCTGTGTTTCTTGTAAAACTGGGCGCGAAGCCATGAGTCCAGTGCGAGCCCGTCGTAGCGCCCGAGCAGTTTGAGCATCGTCTCAGCCGCGTAATCACCGACGCCTTTTACCTTTTTCATTTCCTTTTTGAGTTCCGACGTTGGCCTGTCCGTCGTCAGCCAGTTTTCAAGATCAAGTGAGCCGCTTGCGACTTTTTCGGCAAGCTCGAAAAAATATGGCGAGCGGTAACCGGCACGGATCTCGTCTCGGTAAAAGTCGGCATCAACGCTCGCCATCGCCTCGGGTGTAGGAAACGCTCTCGTGCCCTGCTTTGAAGGCTCACCGAGTTTTTCAACAAGGTTCGTAACCATCTTTTTTGTCAGCGCCCACGAGCAGTTTGTCGTGCAGATGGTTTTTACAAGGTCTTCAAAGACGGTCGGCGATCGCAGCAATCGTCCCGCGTTGATCCCCGAAACCCAGGCAAGATTTTCATCTTTTTTAACAAGGTCGTAAAACGCGCCAAGGTCGTCGTCGATGCGCAGGATGTGACGGACATCTCGTAACAGACCTGCCTTGTCGATCTTTGCGCCGTCAAGATCGATGCGGATCTTGCCGTCCGAATCTGAAAGGCGCGCGGTTGCCGAGATTCCGGTCTGTTTGCACGTAAACACATAATCGAGCTTCCAATTTTCTTCATCGATCACGAACGGCGGCAGATCGCACCATCCGTGGCTGTAGATCGTGTGTCTGAAACTGAAATCGGCAGGCTTGTCGAGAAAAACTGTTTTTGTCATAAGGCTTTCTCGAAAATCTTAATTGAAGAGAACTTGAAAGTACAGATGTCGCGCACGGTCAAATTTCTTGACAGTATGCGCCGGCAAAACCTACACTTTCAGCATACGCGAATGATTCGCCGATTTTGTGAATTTACCCAATTATCTAACGCTTGCACGAATTTTTATTGTCCCGGTCCTCGTCGTTGTTTTACTGACTCCGGTCGCGGACCAGTGGCTCGGTGTAAGTGGGTATGCCCTAGCAATTGCGGTATTTTTGCTTGCGTCATTTACCGATATTCTGGACGGCCATCTCGCACGCAGGCGCAATCAGGTTTCGAATCTCGGCAAATTGCTTGATCCTATAGCCGATAAACTGCTCGTTTCAGCGGCGCTGATCGTCCTGGTCGAAAAACATCTCGCTCCGTCATGGGCCGTCGTTGTTATTTTAGGACGGGAATTTATTATCACTGGCCTGCGCTCAGTTGCGGCGGCGGACGGAATAATAATCCAGGCGCAAAGCATCGGCAAAATAAAAATGTGGGCGCAGTGCGTCGCGATCGTAGCGTTGCTTGTCGCAGGTGCCACGGGCAATCCGCCGGTATCCAATTTCGGGCTTGAGTATCCATCGTTCCGGTTTTGGGAAGTTGCCGAGGTCCAGACGGCGTTTTCGCATCTGACGACGCTGTCGCTGACTACGAACGACTGGAAGGTTTTTGGCTATCTGGTGGGACGGGGCGGGTTGTGGGTCGCGGTCATTACGGCGTGCTGGTCGATGTACGATTATTTTTATTATTTTTATAAGGAAAGACAGAAACCCGGCGGATCTACATCGTCGGTCGAGTTTTCCGTAGACGATAAATAAAAAGGCAAAGAGCGTTTGCAACGCGCTTTGCCTTTTTTACTATTTACTTCTTTGCCTCTACTGAACTTCCACCCAATCGCCCGTATTGATCTCTTGAGCGGTTTTGGTTATTACAGCGGTAGCGGTTCGCTCCTTGACATTCAGGATAACAGCTTCACCGACGATCTTGCGGATATCGGGACGGCCTTCTTTTGCTTTTTCAGTGGTTACGACGCGGCCTTCTGCGGTGTCGCCGGATTTGCGGGCCGCTTGATTTGAGAATTTGCCGCCGCGATTTGTCATACCCTGAAATCCTTCGTCACGGGCGCTGACCGATTCTTCGCCACGCGGTTTGAGCGGATTACCTTTTCCCAGGTCGCGATAGATCGTAAGCCGGTCACCCGTCTGAACGCTGTCTTCGCGTCCGAGATCCACGTAAATGATCTGGTCGCGAGTCAAAACTTCCTGATTATCGCGTCCCATGAAAATACGGCCCTTTGCCCTGCCCGCAACATCGGCAAAGCGGTCAATGATCGGTTCACGGCCCATGCTGGGGCTGACGCGCGGCTCGATCGGCTGGACGAGGTCGCCGAGCAGAAAATTGCCGCATGATGTCGCGACTCGGGCGACAGCATAATTCGTCTTAACGCGAACGACCTGGAGAGCTCCTACTTCCTGCACGTAAAAGCCGAGTTTGCCTTTGTGCGACCAGTGCGAGCTAACCTGTCCGCGAGGACGGATAACGGCAAACATATCGCCTTCGTGAACTCCGGCACCGGCACCCATGTTCAGATAAACGAGATCGTTTTGGGCGTAGTTAAATCCGTCTTGTTCTTCGACAGCCCCGATCAGCCTGTTCGCGGTGTTGACGGGTGCGGTCTGGACATAACCTGCACAATAAAGATTGGTGCGGCCCGCGACTGGGAAGCTGTCGGCGCGTTTATTTATTATCAACGTGGCGTTCGCCTGGCCGTAAGCGACGGTCCCTGCCGCCAGCGCCGCCGCCGCTAAAAACGTAGTTATTAAAAACTTTTGAAGATTCACGATTTTCTCCTTTTTGCTTGAGATAAGAGATTAGTACAGGAAGTAGTCCAAGAAGACCCGCCAGGATGTATGGTGTCAATCTGCGGGCACTAATAATTGTAGCTTTTTTAGAAAATCGGCGTCAACATCTTTTTTCAATATTAAACATTCAGTTTTCCCCTTTTAAGTAGGCCGCGATGAGAGCAAACTTGCGTACAAATTGGCTAATTTGCTACTATCGTCGTTTGCGGTTTTTCGCACAAAACTTCCTAAATGCCGGTGTAGCTCAGTTGGTAGAGCAGTTGATTTGTAATCATCAGGTCGGGGGTTCAAGTCCCTTCACCGGCTCCGTTCAGTACGACGCATACGATCTAGGACGCGATAGGTCCACCTACCGCTTTCTCTTCTCCTCTCATTTCCCTTAGGACCTCGCCCGCTACGGCGACGGTTTCATCAATATCTGCCTGAGTATGGGCCGCCGAGATGTACCAGATACCGCGGCCTATCACTCTTACTCCCCGATCGAGCATTGCCTTGGCAAACACACCATATTTTGTCGAATCGCTTTGTAGACAATCGCGATAGTTGACAAGTTTACGACACTTGGTAAAGGCCATATGTGTCATTTGACCAGGGCCGCTTAATAGAACCGTATGACCGTTTTCGGCAGCTGCCTGTTTAAGCCCGTTCTGCAGCAGCATACCCAGATCACGTATCCGCGTGTAAAAGTCCGCGTCGGCTTCAAGGACATCAATCGTCGCTGCCGCGGCCGCTATGGAGGGATTGTTGCTGTTGTAGGTTCCGGCATGCATAACCGTTCCGTTCGCAACAAGGTCCATTATGTGTCGCTTCCCGGCCAGAAGGCTTAGCGGGAACCCCGATGCAAGAGCTTTGCCGAACGTCGCAAGGTCGGGCGTCACGCCGTAAAATTCTTGAGCTCCGCCCAGGCCGAAACGGAAGCCGGTTATGATCTCATCAAAGATCAATACGGTGTCGTATCTATCGCAGATTTCGCGCAGACCCTCCAGATAACCCTCTGATGGTTCAATACAGCCGTTATTGCACATGACCGGTTCGGTGATAACGGCAGCAATGTCAGCACCCATTTCCGCAAAGGTCTGCTCAAGAGCGCCCAGATCATTCCATGGCAGGACAACAACCTCATCAAGCACCTCGGTGGACTGTCCCTGAGTTTCTAGTATTTTGTTGGGTATTTTGTCGTCACCGGCAACGTCAAGCGGAGGGTGCTGGCTGATCAAGACATTATCGAACCAGCCGTGATATTGTCCTTCAAACTTTATGTATTTCGTACGCCCCGTATACCCCCTTGCCAACCGCAACGCGGCCTGTACGGACTCGGAGCCGCTATTGCTGAATCGGATCAGTTCGGCGCACGGAATGAGTTTCTGGAGTTTTTCCGCAAGCTCAAGCTCAAGCTTGTGTTGCCCTGCATATAATTGTCCGAGACAGGTTTCCTGTCTAACGCGTTCCAAGACGTGCGGATGAGAATGTCCAAGTATCATCGGACCTTGGCTAAGCGTAAAATCAAGGTATTCGTTGTTGTCAACGTCATAGATCCTGGCCCCCTCAGCTTTGGTAAAAAAGAGAGGGTGCGGTGCCCCTCCCATCCTAAAATGGCTGCTTACGCCGCCGGCCATCGAGTTGCAGGCTCGCTCGTACATCTGGCGTGACCGTTCATAGCTTCGCATTGTATTTACTCCTTGAAAATGACTTGTGTTCTTGATTCAGTTTGGTTGAATTGGGGCTGAAATAAATGAGTACGCCAAAAGGCGATTGCTGCCATCAGGGCTTTGCAATCGCATCGGGCCTATATGTTATCGAATGGATAAAGTGGCCGCCGGATATTTTTATACTTAAATTGCGTTAGGTCCACAGCAGAAAGGCCCGGTGAATTGACATCAATGATCTTTCCGGCGATCGGACCGTAAGCGGCACGGAAAGCGATCGCGGATTTTAGCGCAATGATCTTTTCATTTTCCGGTGAGATTCCAACCGAGCGCAGTTGTTCGAGATTCCAGGGCGGCATTTTGATCGTGGTTAATATGATCTTGATGGAGCCGTATTCGACGACGGCCGTTCTCCCCATGTTTTCGATGATCCCATCCCGCATTTGTCCGCGATTGACAAATATGCCGTCTGAAATTAGTCGCACCCGACATTTCAATTTAACCGGATCTCCGTGATACTTGTCGCATTTTCCCCCTATGGACAGATCTGCGACATTTCCGACCCCGGCATCTATCGCCTTTCCAACCGATTCTTCATCGGCGATTATGACAACTGCCGATCCGGCTTGTTGCTCAAGAAGTTCCTGTAATAAGAACGTACCGTCTCCGGGGGTACCGGCACCGATGTTATCGCCAATGTCCGCCAGTATGACCGGGAACGAGTTGCTTGCGATAGCATCCTTCACAGCATTTTTAAGATCTAACAA
>DATJGV010000153.1:0-6895 GCA_035494575.1 Pyrinomonadaceae bacterium
TGATAAGGTTCGAAATTGAGAGCGATGGTCGTCGCGTCAGGTGCCTGTTTCCGGACATCGGCGGCCACTGCCTGACCGTTCATCGCATCCCATATTTCTGCGCGTGGGCCCGACGTTCGAAAAGTAATTTCCGTTCTCGACTTTCGGTTTGAAGTATTTGCGACAAAGTAGATATCTGAGTCCTGCGTTTTTCGATGGACAAAACCAAAATCCATTGTCGACGGCAAGATGGCTACGTCAGGTTTGAGCAGGCGTTTCAGTGCGACACCAAGATCGTCTTCTTTCTCAACAAACCTTGCTTTAGGATTCCGTCCGCCAAATAACCCTTCAACGATCGATTTAAACTCGTTTCGTTCGACAGCAGTTGTCCTATAACCGGGATCGATCGAAGGCAGCCGCCGAGTCGCGATCAATATGCCGCCGGCGTTTACGAATGCGTCGAGTTTTTCTAACGATTCAAGCGGCATCCGTTCGATCCCCGGCAAAACAACGACGCGATGCTCACTCGGACCCAAGACCAAACTTCCATTACCGACTTTCCCGACGGTCTTTAATATTTCATCATCGAAAAAATCGAGGTTGTAACCGGCTTCGAAAATTGCCGGCATAAGCTTTTCGCCAACAAGCTCGCGCTCCGCGTCGATCAGGTGAACACGGCCGGCGGAAAAATTAGCGTACGCATCGGCATTCGGTAAATACAGTGCAATATCGTTTCGCGGAGTTCCCTGTCTCATCAGCCAACTCATCCGCTGCAAATAAGCTGCGAGGTCCGGCATCACGATCCACCAGGGATTCTTTTCGTCGTAAATTCCCGCGGCATAAAAACGCCACCCCGGATAGTCGACCTGCGGCGGGGTATAGGCCCAGCCGTGGCCGATCAACTGATTGACTCCCTGCAAAAAATGAATGTCGGCTTCCGCTTTGAGATCGAGCGGCGTGGCACGAAAAACGGGCGAATGAAGCCATGTCCAGGTTTCCGATGACGTGATATTGCGTCCGTAAACATGATTTGCCGATGACGCCCACCGGGCCGCGCGCACCACCTTCCATTGAGCTCCTTCACCATCGGAAATGTCTGCCCATTGACTGCTCGAAATCGCTGCAGGCGGAATGCCATATGCTTGGATCCTGAATTTGGTGCCATGTCGCCTCGCCCACTCCTGCATCGGGACCATAAAGCGCTCGTTAAAAAGTTCGGTGATTGTGCGGCCCCAGTCGTATCGAATTTCGGGGGTTCTTGTTCCAATGTCCAAGATAAGAGCGGGGAGAAACGGCTTAAGATCATAGCCGCGGCGTCTTTGAAATTCCGCGAGAAAATCATCGGTCCAATCCTGGTTGTAAACTTCGAGGCTGTCGCAGAAGACCGAGTACGGAATGGTTGACCGGTCAAATGCCTGGAAGAGGCGATCGCCGGTTGCTTTGAGATAGTCGTCGACCGATGGTTTATCGAGATGATTTAACACATAGCCTTCGGCACCGACGGCGGGCCGCTTGACCTGCATCCCGGATTTGCCCGATATGAAAAACAGAACCTCGGAATTATCGGTAACGCTTGCCGGCAAGACAACATTTCCATCGCGGATATCGGTCAATTCTTTCAAGTTGTTTTCGTCGACAACGTTTCCATCGATTTTCGCGAGAAAAACCGCGAGCAACTTTTCAGCCGGGATCATGGCTGGTATCGGAACACGTTTCGTATCTGAACCAACCTTTACCCGTTCAAAACGCAGTTGTCCCGCGCCTTCGGTAATCGGTGTCTTCGCTCCCCCGAACGACCAACCGCTGCCAAGAGTTAAATCGAAACGCATGCCGAGTTCTTTGCATTTTTGCGCCGTAAACCGGAGCATTTCCAGGAATTCGTCGGAAAGATAGGGTAGATTTTTTATCCCGTTTACAGGATCATCCGGCAAGAGCGGATAAACAGGCTGCACCTCGACGCCGCCTATCCCGCCATCCTTCATTACTCGCAACTCGCGTTCGATCTCTGATTTTGTAACTGCTGGCCCAAACCACCACCAGCGCATCATAATCCGGGCATCGTCGGGCGGGTGTTGGAAATTTTTTCGCAGGTCGTCTATGCCGGCAGCATTTGCGATGCCGACCAATAAAAAGATTGCAAATACGGCGGTGAACTTGAAAGAATATTTAGGAACAATTGCGAACAACCTCGTTAACGCCATAGTTTTCTCACGCCTTCACTTAGATTTTTTGATGAAATCGCGGTAGAGCGATTCGATCTGTTCCGGTGTTTCCATTTGCGAAAGAATCACGAGCCGGTATCGAAATCTGACGGATCGCTTGGGTCCCAACGTAAACTTCATCTCCTTGATGTCCGGCCCCCTTTTCTCAGATGTGTATGCCTTTTGTCCCAGCGGGTTTGCGGCGAAGAGGCCATAGCCCCGAGTCATCCAATAAGTCGGAAAACCTACATTTTTGGGATTATCGAAGATCGCAAGAGTAATTTCTTCACCGTCCACTTTTCCTGAGAGCAAAGCCCATTTTGCGCGGGTTCCCCAGACATCGTCACCAACTTTGCCTTCACTGCTGCTGTATTCGCCGGAGATATTTTTGTTATCCAAAATCCTCTCGGCGGACGGTTGGCCGTCAGCACCGACCAAGCGAATCGGCTCTTTTGCGGGCTGTTCCAATTCGCGGCTGACACGCATTCCGAACATACCTTCCTTGGTATCATTAAAGATTACATTCTGATCAAGCGCTCTAAGCATCGTTATCCGATCGATCGAACGGAAATCCTTACCGGCTCGAAACACAAATTCGGTAGTTTCGTTCAAGATCACCTTTCCGTCAGGCATCAGCCAATCGGCTTGGACCTTTAGGTCGCCGCGAGAGTTACCGCTCGTCGTCCGGATGATTTTCCGGTGAACGACGGTTCCCATATGCTTCACTTCCTCGGGCCTGCGATATATCGAATTATTCCAGAAATCGATCCCGTTCACATCACCGTAACTAAGCCACAAGCCGACTTGGTGAGGGTGATCGACACTTTCGCCGGTGCGCGGCTCGAGCGGAAATCCTCGGGTTACGGATGTCCCTTTTGACGTTTTAATTGGATATAGAATCGGCCGTTTGAGATTTGAAGACCAAATGTAGGAAGTAAAGAGTTTGCCGTCGACAAGAACATCCACCCGTTTCTTCGCTTCATCTTTGCGAATCTGAACGCTTTTACTATTCTGCGCATTTATAAAAACCGCAAGCGAAAGCTGTATGAGAAGCAGGCTGGGTAAATATTTTCGAAAGCAATAAAACTTTTGCATTTGTTGACTAATCCAAATGAAAAACCTCGTCGAGATTCGTCGTGATCGGGCTATTATCTTCATTTGTCGGCATAATGTCCTTCATAAAAGCCCACCAGCGAAGACATGCTTCGGTTTCAGCGATTTGTTCCAATAACTTCTCTGATTCGATCTCGACATACGCAAAAAGTCGGCTCGTGCCGGGTTCTAGAAATATCGAATAATTATGCACGCCGTGTTGCTTTAAAACTTTCTGCAGCTCGCTCCATATAGGATCGTGCCGCCGCTTGTATTCCTCGTGCGCGTCCGGATTTACAGCCATCAAAAATGCTTTTCTTATCATGCGGATAATTAGCTTTGGTCAGTTTACAAGTTGCACCGAGCTGTCGTTTATCTCAAACTTCCTCATCTTTAACAGATCGAGAATCTCAGCTCCGGCCAGCAATGTCGGACCGTAGCCATGTGCCGCGTAGGGACTCGTCGGACGATAGTAATAAAACATCGGATCGAAGGCCATGCCAGTACCGACACAGGTTCCTTCAACCTGGCCCTTTTCGTTTACTTTTGTAGCAAGCGCGTTCCAGGCAAGAAGCGTCACCGGAGCGTAAGCCTCGGCGTCGATCCAGCCGCGGTTTATGGCACGTGCGAAAGCGTAGGTGTAAATCGCGGTGGCAGATGTTTCAAGATACGAATCTTCGCGGTCGAGTAACTGATGCCAGAAACCTGAACCGGATTGATATAATGCCAAGCCTTTCGCATGCGCGCGTAACAGCTCCAGGATCTGCGGGCGCATCGGATGATTCTGCGGCAGGACATCGAGTAATTCGACCTCCGTCATAAATGCCCAGCCATTCGCGCGGGCCCAGTGAAATTCGGGATGGATCGTCATCGATTCGACCCAGCCGTGCATATATATTCCCTTTTCGCGATTGAACATCCGCTTTGCAAAACTCAGCACCTGTTTACAGGCTTCGTCGTAGTATTTTTTGTTGCCGGTAAGCTTTCCCATTTGGGCCAGGGCCGGAACGCCCATAAACAGATCGTCAAGCCAAAGAGTGTTCGGCTGCGGACGGTTTCGTGCCAACGTTCCATCCGAAAGTCGATACTGCCTTTTCATTATATGGTCGATCGCGATGTCGATCAGCGGCCGGAGATCGGCGTTGCTTCCTGCACGCTTTGCCTTTATCATTGCCGTCGCCATTGCTCCGACGTCGTCCAGGGAACGCGGCGCTATAAGGTTCCTCAGGGGCATGCGCGCCTCCCAATCGGAATAGTTTCCGGATGGTTTTCTAAACGATCTAGCGGCACGCGCAATAAAGGCAAGGCGCTGTTCGGCATAATCACGAAAACGTCGATCGCCCGTCGCCTCGCTTACCCTGAGCATGCCGGCATAAGTCACGCCCCATTCGTACGACACGATCCGAAAATCGCCGCGTTTCAAAATGGTATTCTCATCGATCTTTGAAAGATCAATTACATCCTCACCTGTTTTTTCGCTCACAAATCCAGTTGGCGTAACCGAATCAAGATAACGATAGACACGATCAAGCACGGATCTGACGTCTTCCGCTTTCGGAATACCATACGGAACAGGATAATTTGGCCGCAGCTGATGAAGTGGCGTAGTTGCATCGGTCTGCGCTTGTTGAGCGACGACGCTTTGGGCAAGAAAAACGATTATTAGACTTATGACTCGGATCTTTTGCATTTATCTCAAGGGGACGATCTCGTCTTAAACACAGGAACTAAGCTATAGCGATCTGCAGACGTGTAACCGAAGCCGGAGCAAATTTGTAGACCAATTTTCCGCCCGGGCCGACCATGACATTTTCGTTCCTGGGTTCCAGACCGTGCGGGTTTTCGAACGTGTTGCGAGCGTGAATATCGCTTGACGACAAAACACGAGCATTAGCCGATACGATACGTGCGCTGCTTATATTGATCTCGGCTTCGTGAGTATTTCTCACATCGGAATTGACAGCGGTCAAGGTCACCGTTTTGGCTTTTATTGACGCGGAGCCATTCAAACTCCAAAAGTTCGCAGGAACTTCTTTTCGCGCTGCATCAAGTCGGGTGAATGTCACCTGCGGCGATATAAATTCCGTTCGAACCGCGGTCGCTCCCGCGTGCGGCATGTACATTTCGAACACGTGGTAGTTCGGCGTAACTATAAATTTATCTTCATAGGCCAGAAACAGAGAATGGATCGTGTTTATGAGCTGTGCCGGATTTGTCATTGCGACTTTGTCAGCGTTGCGCTGGAACGTGTCGAGATTAAGTCCCGAAATCAGTGCATCGCGCAGCGTTCCGGCGTAAGCATAGAGATAGGCAGGCGGCATATCCGGATCCTGCAAATGCCACGCGCCCCACTCGTCAACGATCAATTTGATCCTATGCTCGCGATCGGTTTCGCCCATCACTTGCCAGTGCTCTTTGATCAACGATTCCATGCGGTCGGAACGCGAGATCAGCTCGTACCATTCGTTTTCGTTAAATTCGGCGGCGTTTCCCTTGCCGGTCGTTCCCGAATAATAATGCAAAGCCCAGCCGTAGAGCTTGTTGAGCTGACCCATTCCCTTTTCCGTCAATTTCGAAAAAAATCGCCGCGTCCACGCTGTATCGCCCCCGTTCGGACCGGAACCGATGAGCTGCAGTTTTAAGCCGTAACTGGGCAGCCACGCGGTAAATTTGCGGAACTCTTCTGCATATTCTTCGGGCAAGAAATCACCGCCGCAGCCCCACGATTCATTGCCGATCCCCCAAAATGTAACGTCGTAAGGATCGGGACTGCCGTTTGCCGACCGTTGGTTGGAAAGCGTGGTCAGGCCCGCAGGGGCATTACAGTATTCGAGCCATTCTTGAAAGACGCGCACATCGCGGCTGCGCACGTTTGCGGCAAGGTACGGCCGAGCGCCGACAAGGTTGCAAAACCGTACGAACTCATCGGTACCGAACCAGTTTGGCTCATACTTTTGCGGGCCGGAATTTAATTGCTTGTACGCATCGGATGCTTTGTAATTCGTATCTGCCCAGAAATTGACGCGAGTCGGGCGCTTATCGCGCGCACCAACCCCGTCGTGCCAATCGTACTGATCCGCAAAACATCCTCCGGGATAACGAATTACGCCGGGTTTCAGCTTCGCTAGATTATCAACAAGGGCTTTACGAATTCCGCCGTAATTGGGAATTTTCGATTTTTCGCCAACCCATATACCGTCGTAAACAACGCCGCCGAGATGCTCAACGAAATGGCTGTAGAGATTAGGATTTATTGTACCGATCGGCTCGTTGATCAGGATCTCGACTCGCGATTCAACGGACTGTGGCAAAAGAGAGCTGGGAGCGATCAACGCTGCTGATCCTAGCAGTAAAGAGTTTTGTACGAATTCGCGCCTTCCGATTTTCATAGGTTTAGTCACTACGTTCTTAACAGACAAATCCGTTTGGTAACCGCTTAACTAGCTTTTCTAAAGATGAACTGTTATATTGCCGAAAAGCAAATGTTTGAACATCAAACGCGAATTATTGAAACGGATTAATAGCTAAGCGGACGACTTATTGTAGTCATTTCTATAATATTTTTTGCGAGATTACAAGCAGGATCGTAAGTTTGCTGATCTGATCGCGAAATTGCCTGAGAC
>DATJGV010000154.1:0-3488 GCA_035494575.1 Pyrinomonadaceae bacterium
GTAACGCGGAATGGGCACCTTCAGATCAGTGTCGCCTATCTTACCGGCCAGCCAAGCGAACAGGTTACACGCGGCGACCGGGACTATAGAATAATTGACGTCTCAAAGGACGGAACCAAGATCTTTTATTCGACATGGGAAGATCGTTCGGATGTGTGGAGCGTTGATGTTCAGACAAGTGAAGAGTCCGTTGTAGCCAATACAGAAGAAGCAGAGTTTTGGCCCGATGTATCGCCGGACGGCAACTCGATCCTATATCAAACCGATCCGGTCCCGAACCCTGCGTCTGCGTTTGAAGCAGCGTCAATCATAATCAAACCGGTAAAAGGTGGCGGGCCATCACGAGTGATCAGAGGTTTCGATTCGCGGTGGACACCTGATAGTAAGCACATAACGTTCCTTCGATGGAAAAGTGACGAAAACAGAAATGCGCTTTGGACGGCAGATGTCGCCAGTGGCGAGGAAAAAGAAATAGTTTCGGGTTGGGTCGTTCCTGCAAGTTACGCCGGTTTGCCATTTGATCGGATGCAAACGCAGGAATATAACTGGTCGCCCGATCAGCGCGAAATCGCTTATTTGTCTGTCAAATCCGGAGCGTCGAACGTTTCTGCCGCAACGGAAGATTCTGACGAAGTGCTCTACCTAACCAGGAATAGCGATTCGAGCGTAACGTATTACTGCCCGATCTGGTCTCCCAACGGAAAGCGGCTGGCCTTTACGTCGGTGAAGAGGGTTCCTGGCGCGGGAGCAAAGCCAGCTACCAGCGTCTGGATAACAGATCAGGGAACGACGGCCCAAATCTACTCGACGACCGACAGGCTGCGTCTCTTAGGCTGGTCAACGCAAGACAAGTTGTTGTTTGAATCGGCGGATGCAGTGATACAGGCAAATCCGCAGGATATTAAGATTTTAGAGGTTTCTCTGAACGGCGACGCCAAAATCGTTACCACGTTTCAGAACATTTATGCGCTTAGCATGACACTTTCGGACAATGGGAATTCGCTGGCGTTCACTGCGCGCAAGGATGATAAAGATACCATTTGTGTTTACTCGTTTGGCGGTTCTGCACGAGTAATTGCTGCGAGCAACGATCCGACTTCGTTCTTTGGTAGCCCCACCTGGTCGCCAGACGGCAAGAATATTTTCTTTGACAAGCAGGAAAAAATAAACACGATCTCGATGTTTGAGAACTTTAGGTGACAGAAAGGAGAGCATCATGACTCAACCGGAAGCAACAGAAGATCCGACGACTCAGACGGAAATGACAGAAGAACTGACAACTCCCACACAAGCTAAATTTAATCGTATTCTTGCCGATTTTACTCACGCAGCAATATCGTTTATTTCCCAAGCGGATACCACTGCGGAAAAGGACGATCGGACACAGACAGCTATTGAAATGCTCCGACCATCCGTGGTTTATTTTTCAGAAAACTACCGGAATGACTCGCCTCTACCGGGCCAATGTTACTACGATCCGGTATCTGGACAATGGATCTGCCCGGGAAGTCCGGATTACTAAGCGACGAACCGCACCGGGCCTCGAAACGAGAATGAACAGGCCTTAACCGAACAACCGCGGCAACCGCCGCTGCAGGTTTTTTGGAAGCAGTATCTCCATTGCGTCATCGACGGTGACGATACCCGCAATGTCGCCGTCGTCGTCAACTACAGGCAGCGCGAGCAGATTGTATTCCGAGATAGTCTGAGCGACCTCGTCGGCTGAGTCGCTCGGGTGTGCAAATCGAAATTCGCTGCGCATAACGTCGGCAAGCGTTCGCGTCGGGTCGGCGAGTATAAGACTGCGCAGGCTGATCAGCCCGGCGAGCTTCCACGAATTTTCTTCCTCGACGATATAGAGGTAGTAGATCATGTTCGGCGTCTCGGCCATTTCGCGAAGGCGAGCGATCGCCTGCCCAACCGTTAAATGCTTCGGAAAAACGATGAACTCCGTCGTCATCAGTCCGCCGGCCGTGTCGTGCTCGTACGGCATCAGCTCGGCCACGTCCGCCTTTTCATCCTCTTCCATCAGGTTAAAAAGCTCTTCGGCCTTTTCGTCCGAGAGTTCGCCGAGCACGTCGACGGCGTCGTCCGGCGACATTTCTTCGAGGATGTCAGCGGCGCGTTCCTTTTCCATGTCCTCAAGGATCCGCGCCTGCGCCTCGGTGGACATTTCTTCGAGCGTGTCGGCCGCGACTTCGTTATCAAGGCTTTCGACCACCTCGGTGCGGTGGATCGGCGAAAGCGTTTCGGCAAGCTGGGCGATCTCAACCGGATGAAGCC
Source organism: Pyrinomonadaceae bacterium (assembly GCA_035494575.1). GTDB lineage: Bacteria > Acidobacteriota > Blastocatellia > Pyrinomonadales > Pyrinomonadaceae > OLB17. The sequence goes on from DATJGV010000154.1 coordinate 2,284, forward strand.
GCGACAGCTTGTCCTTCGACGATTTTAACTGCACGGTGACCGTCGTCGTGTCCGTTGCTAGATAGCCGACGTCGGCCCAATCGATCACCTCGACAGGACGATCGCTTCCGTAAAATCCTTTCGGCATCAGGCGCCGCAAAAACCCTTGCAGACTAACGTCTGCGCCGGTCACACGCCACAAGTTACCGACATCTATCAGCTGCACGTCGTTCACGCGGACGACCCGTTTGCCGTCAACGTCGATCAGTTGATTATCGAGAACGTCTTTGCCGAGCAGCACCTCGCCTTCGCGCCGTGTGAAAGGGCTCAGGTCGAGGATCGCCGAGCGCATCTTGGCGCCGTGCGGTCCGAGCTCGGCGATGTCACGCTGCGGCATGAAGAAATTTCGACGCCGGTAACGCGCCACCAGCCCGATCACCGGCGGATACTCCTCCTTGCCATACCGAACGATAACGTCGCTGATCAACGCGATCTTATCGTTTCGCGCGTCAAAGATCGGACGGCTCAGGATTTGAGAAACGTACAGCATCGAACTAAAGATAACCCAACTTTGCAGATGACTGAAATCAGAAACTTGATCTAAGTGTCGGGTAAGAAGTATTGACTAGTTCGTAAACAATGTTTAAACTGATTAAAGCTTTTTGGAACCACTTTCCTTTTAGCTGTTTCTATATATTGAGGCGATCGTGTTTTTTTGTCTCTCGAATGAGCTTACTTCGCCGTTTCTTTCCGCAAATTGTTCGACCCGATTTTAAGATAATTTAATCAGCAAGGCTCGCCAAATGAAATTGTCCTCGATTCTCATTACGATCTGTTGTCTAACCGCCTCGGCGGCAGCTCAAAACGCTCCGCGGGTTTTCGATAATTTCGATACCTTGACCGGCGTTCAGGTTATAAAACCGCCAGCGCCTCCCTCGGCAAAAAGTAGCAGGATGCACAAAAATTCCCGCGGCAAGTGGGTAGTCAGCGTTCAGGATCCGCTCGTAAAAAAGACGGGCGATTCAAGATCGGTCGGCTCAGTTGAGGACAGCTTTGCGTTGCGAACCGCTCCTGGCAGAAGACTTGTAATGGGTACAGCGACGAACCTGAACGGGTTTACGACCGGCAGTCCGATCGTAGATTCTTACATCGTCGATTCGAGCCGCAGGTACGGCATCGATCCGCTGCTGATCTATTCACAGATGCATCAGGAATCGACCTTTAAG
>DATJGV010000155.1:0-5887 GCA_035494575.1 Pyrinomonadaceae bacterium
GAATTTCCATTTTATATAGCGGCCTATCACGCGTTCGATCGGTTCGAGATTCGCGAGAATGTTTTCGTGAGTGAGCTCAACACCTTTCGGCTGCCCGGTTGTGCCGGACGTGAAAACGATCTCGACAGTGTCGCTGGACAAAATATTTTCTGCTTTGAAAGCCTCGGCGGATCGAGGCGCAATGATCGTTTCGATTGCTTCGAGGTTTAGGGACGGAATATCCGGTACTGGAAGCTCCAATTCAGAATCTTTCAGAATGACTTTCGGCTGGGTCTGGTCGCAAATGCTTATAAAAAAATCCGCGGGACTTTGCTCGTCGAGCGGTACGACAATAACACCGCGCAGCATCGCGCCGTAAAATGCAACGATCCATTCGGGCGAGTTCTTTCCGATAATAACGATGCGGTCGCCGTGATCGATACCGCGAGATCCAAGCTCGCGTGCAAATTGAAAGGACGCACGCGCAATAGCAGCATACGTCCATAATTTTCGCCTCAGTTTAGGCCGATGGCTAAAGGCAACGTCGCCCGTGTTCGAAGCGTTTCGGTAGAAATATTCGAGCAAACTTTGCCGCATAGCTCTAGGGTTTTGAGTACGGCCCGTTACGGAATAGTTGCCTTTCGAAAAAAAAGCGATACCAGGTCATTCGTTCATCTTTTGATACATAAGCTCAACGATAGTAAATAGTTTTTCGTTAAATTCGCGCTGAGTTCTGAGTGCATTGATAATTGCGGTAACAAACCCGGATGGCAGCAAAATCGCTCCGCCGGGCGGCGGCGCTATAACCGGAACGCTACCGCTTGCTGCTGTATTTGAGATAGCTCCATCCATTACATAGATCTGCGGTTTTAAGGTTGTTAACAATGAATCGAGTTGAGCCTTGTCTTCAGGCTTAAGCGGAAGTCCCATAAGTATCCTCCAATAAGAAAATAGTTTAAATTTCGGTCGGGTGAATTGTCTCTTGAACAGACAGAGTTTAGCACAAATTCAGTCCGCTACAAGTACTGCTAAAAGGCGCACAAATTATGCTTTAATTGCGAAATCAATTAAAATCTCGCGCTATTTGATCCCCAAATTTCGCATCCGCCGGTAGAGATGGCTTCGGTCAACGCCCATGTCCTCTGCGGCCTTGGAAATGTTGCCGTCAAATTCGGCAAGTTTATGCAGGATAAATTCGCGTTGGTATGCATCGGTGGCGTCTTTGAACGACGGAAAGCGAAAGCCCTTCACTGGACTCGCCGTGCTGCCGTTCGATCCGAGCCGTGGAAGATCGGCCGCGTGAATGGTTTCCTTTTCGCTCATGATAACGACGCGTTCGATGGTATTTTTCAGCTCCCGGACGTTTCCGAGCCAGGCGTTATCTTGCAGCGTCCCGACCGCGTCCTCGGCAAATTGTTTCGGCTGTTTGCCGTACGACAACGAGTATTTTTTATTAAAATGTTCGATAAGTGCCGGAATGTCCTCGGCGCGTTCGCGAAGCGGCGGGATCTGAAACGGAATTACATTCAACCGGTAAAAAAGATCGTGGCGGAACTCACCGTTTTCGATAAGGTCGTCGAGGTGTTTATTTGTGGCGGAAATAACGCGAACGTCGACGCTGACCGGCACATTGCTGCCGACGGGTTCGAACCGCTGTTCCTCAAGCACACGCAGCATTTTTGCCTGAACACGGGGCGACATATCGCCGATCTCGTCGAGAAAAAGCGTCGCTCCATCGGCTATTTCGAACTTCCCTTTTTTGGCCTTTGTAGCGCCGGAAAACGCGCCTTTTGTGTGGCCGAAGAGTTCCGATTCGACAAGTTCTTCGGGAATGGCGGCAGAGTTTATCTCGACGAACGGCGCCGTCCTGCGTTTTGACTGAGCGTGAATTGCACGGGCAACAAGCTCTTTGCCGGTACCGCTCTCACCAAAAATAAGCACCCGGCCGTCGCTCGGCGCAACGATCGCGATCTGCTTCCGAAGCGCACGCATCGCTACCGATTCGCCCACCATGACGTACTGATCGGCAAGATCTTTCTGAAGCTGAGCGTTGACGCGTTCGAGTTCGCGGGTGCGAACCGCGTTTTTGACAGTTACGACGGTGCGTTCGAGACTAAGCGGTTTTTCGATAAAGTCGAACGCGCCTAGTTTTGTCGAACGCACTGCGGTTTCAATGTTGCCGTGGCCCGAGATCATGACGACTGCCGCGTCGTTACCGTCTTCGCGTAACTTTTGCAGTGTGTCGAGGCCGTCGATACCCGTCCCAAGCCAAATGTCGAGAAGGATGCAGGCGAAATGCTGCGATTTTGTCAGGCTTAGACACTCCTCCCCCGACGCGACCGTCTCAACCGCAAAACCTTCGTCCTCAAGCACCCCGCGCAACGTGTCGCGGATGCCGGGTTCGTCGTCAACTATGAGAATGGAATTACTCATTTCTTCCAATTCGACCATGAGCAATAACAAAGGTCACGGCGCTGCGGATAAGGCTCACGATTAGATAACATGCCAGCGCCAAAGTCTCCCATCCATTTTTTAAGCATAGATTTAGGTTGCTACTGGAATCTCTATTATAAACTTCGCGCCTTTTTCTGCATTGTTTGCCACTCGGATTTTGCCGCTGTGTTCGGTAATAATTCGTTGAACGATCGCAAGGCCAAGACCGGTGCCGCGACCTTTTGTAGAGAAATAGGGCTGAAAAAGTCTTTGAAAATCGGCAGGTGCAATACCGCGTCCGTTGTCGGAAACCTCAGCGACGATCAGATCGCGGGCACTGTCAAATCTCGTCGAAATCATAATGCGTTTATCTGTCTGCAAAGGGTCAAAAGCCTCGGCAGCGTTTTCGATCAGGTTTACGAAGACGCGTTTTAATTGCTCAGGGTCGATCATCGCCGAAGGTAGATCGGTCGCAAGCCCCGCGTCGATCTTTATCCCGTCGGCCCGGTCCTGGTAAAGTGAAGCAGCTTGATTTATTACCTCGTTAATGTCGCCCTTTTCAAGGCGGGCGCTCGGCAAGCGAGCGAAACGAGAAAATTCGTCCACCATCGATTTAAGACTCTGAACCTCGCGGAGGATCGTGTCGGTGCCCTCCCTAATGATCTTCGAAGTTTGTTCATCGGATTGCGGATTGGAGATTGCGGATTGCGGATTTTCTGTTTGTTGTACTTTTCGTGTCTTTTCCTGTTGTTTCGTGGTTACAGCCTCATTTAAGAACCCGCCCGCTACCGCAGGTGGTACCGTCACCGCGTCACCGCGTCGTCGCGTCCCCGCGTCAAATCTTTTTGCAATGCGCTCGGCGGAAAGCTGAATCGGTGTTAAAGGATTTTTGATCTCGTGCGCCATCCGGCGGGCGACTTCCTGCCAGGCCGAAGCACGTTGAGCGGCAATTAGTTCTGAAAGATCCTCGATCACCAGGACAACACCGCCCTCATCAGGTAAAGCACTGGCGATCAATGCGACGGGGGTTTCGGCCTGTGAATCGGAATTTCCGTCGGCGTTTTCACGTCGGAGGACCGTTTGCTCCGCGGCGTGACCGATGCGTTTCGCGCGTGACAGCAATCGGTCGATCACTACGCGATTTTCTTCGCTTACCAGTTGGTCGAGATGAATCTGGCCAAAATCGGCGTTTTCCAGTTTCAAGATATTTATCGCAGAACGATTGATCGTGCTGACGCGGTTTTGGCCGTCAAACGAGATAACTCCGTTTGGCAGAGATTGCAGAACGGTTTCGATATATTTACGCCGGTGACTCAGCTCCGCCGAGTTTTCCTCAAGTTTTGCCGACATTGCGTTAAACGTCGAAATCAGCAGCGCAAGTTCGTCCTCGGCAAAAACATTCACGCGGTGCGAGAGATTTCCCTGTGCGATCTCATCTGCACCTTCGGCCAACGCTTTGATCGGTATGGTAAGCCCGCGTGCAATGTAAAACGCAGTCCAGGACGACGCAAAAATAAGCAGAAAGGTCAGAACTCCAAGCGTTAAAAACCCGATCTGCCGAACGGTTATTTGCTGTTCTTTTAGTCGGTCAAGTTCGTCGAGCGATTTGTCCGCAAGGTTGCTGACGCTTGCATCTGGCCTGATGTCGGGTACGATAACGATCTTGCGCCCGTCCGAAAGCGCAGCAACGGCCGCATCAAATCCTTTGCCGTCCTGCAGCAGCGGCTCAGTGAAATTTCCCTGGCGGACATAGTCCAGGGTACGTTCGAGTTCGGCATTTTGTTCGGGCGGAAGCTGGCGCCCGCTGACTTCGAGGGTTTTATTCTCTTTTGACAAAACCTCGATGCGTGTAAAATTGCCGGACGCGGCGATCGCGTCGAGGTCCTTCTTGCTAAAATCACGCTTGTCGAGCACGGACGCAAGCATCTGTACCGTGTTGCGAAGTCCCGCAGACTGGTTATCGAGGGCTTGGTTCTGAAGGTCCCGAGCCTGGCGAAGAACTGTTTCGGGAATGTTTGTGAACCACCGCTCGATCGCACGGTTCATAAACAAATATGAAAACACCGCCATCGCTACAATGGGTAAAAGACTGACCGCAAAAAAATAGATGAGCAGCCGCGTTTTTATTTTTGAGCCAAGCTCAAGCGTGCGGCGTTCACGGCCGAGTTTGATAATGCTGCGCAGGAAAATAAAACCGAAAATGTCAAAAGCGATGAAATTAAGCGATGATAATGCGTAAAGCAGCAAGGTGTCGCTGGCGGTTTCTACAGAGAAATTTTTCCAGAGATTGGACGACTGCAGCAGGATCAAAAACGTCAGCAGCGCCAGAACCAACAGGCCCAGAAGCCACGGCACGCTGCGGCGTTTCGGCTTTGAAGTTTCGGTCTGCATTGACGGAAGTTTAACATAGAATCGCGAGCGAACAGGTTCCTTGGTCCCGGACCTTTTCCGTGGTAAAAGGTTTTTGAACCACGGAACAGAGAACAAAACCGAAGGTTTGAAGGTTGAAAATACCGTCCTTTGCAAAATTTATCTGCTTACCAGATCAATGTGATCCTATATGAACATTGGCAAGATTTTTCTCAACGAAAACCACCGGCTGCGGAGCGCATGGCGTTCGGCAGTATTTTTGTTTGCGTTTGTTTTTATCGGAATTGTCTTTGCGACAATCGTAGCGGCATTGATTCCTCAAAGCTCTTTTCAGGATGAAAATGCTATGTGGGCAAATTGGATATTTTATATTTTCAGTTCCTTCATCCCTGCGATTCTTGTGGGATGGCTGTGTGGCAAATACTTAGAAGACCTACCCTTCCGGGCCCTGGGTTGTTGGTTCACAGGGGATTGGTTTCGGCATTTCCTTTTAGGAATTGTAGTCGGAACCCTGGCCATTTCAATTGCTGTAGTTGTGGCAATGGGCCTTGGCGGTTTGAGCTTTATACGTGATCCGAATGTTACAGGGACGGCCCTACTGGAAAGCTTGGCGGTATCGTTATTTTTGTATCTGATAGCGGCAACTTTTGAGGAAGCCTTCTTTCGAGGATATCCAATTCAAACGTTTTTCCGAGCGGGGTATACATGGCCAATCATTTTGATATCTTCAATTGCCTTCGGTTTCGTACATTTGCGAAACCCTTCATCAAATATATTTTCGACGCTAAATACTACACTCGCCGGCGTTTGGTTCGGGTACGCATACATTAAAACGCGCGACTTGTGGTTTCCGATCGGAATGCACCTGATGTGGAATTGGACGCAAGGTTCGATCTTCGGGATCGAGGTGAGCGGCCGAAAAGATTTTGCGTCGGCAACTTTGCTAAAAGAGATAGACCGCGGCCCCGCATGGTTAACCGGCGAAAATTACGGCATCGAGGGAAGTATCGCATGCACCGCTGCGATAATTATAGCGATTGCTCTGATTCATTTTTTGCCGGTTAAAGCGGATGAAGAAATGGTTGCGTTGACGAGCCACGAGGCA
>DATJGV010000156.1:0-8520 GCA_035494575.1 Pyrinomonadaceae bacterium
ATCGGAAAAGCGGTCGATTACTTCAAGAGTTATGCCGGCAGCATCAGGCGTGCCCGGGCCCGGCGATAAAAGAATCTTTTCGGGTTGTAAATCCTGTTCGATCTGGTCTGCTGTTACTTCGTCGTTGCGAACGACCTTCATTTCCGCACCAAGTTCGCCCAGGTACTGAACGAGGTTGTAGGTGAACGAATCGTAATTGTCTATAACTAAAAGCATATTTCAAGAAATAATTACCAATTTATTAATTATGAATTAATAATTATTTTTGGGCTAGCTCAAACTTGTACCCAATAGCCATTGGCCGCCGTCCACAACCAGTGTCACGCCGTTGATATAACTCGCCGCGTCGGAGCACAAAAACAGCGCGGCGTTTTCGATGTCCGCTGTTCTTCCAAAACGCACAAGGGGTATCTTTTTCGTGATCTTTTCTTTCAGCGGTTCAGGCAACAGGCGTTTCATGCCCTCAGTGTCTCCGATCGGGCCCGGAGCGATGCCGTTTACGCGAATGCCATGGCGGCCCCACTCAACGGACAAATTTCGCGTGATCGCGTCGACACCGGCCTTTGCGGCGGAAACGTGAATCTGCATTGGCGTCGCGAGATAATGCAGCGTTGCAGAAATGTTCAAGATCTGTCCCTGTGATCTTTTTAGTTCATCAAACGCGGCGCGGCAAACGTTGAACGTGCCTTTTGTGTCGATATCCACCACGGTCCCAAAACCGTTCGCCGAAAGCTCATTTGCCGAGCACAAAAAGTTTCCAGCGGCTCCGTTCACCACTATATCGATCTTGCCGAGTTTTTCGACGGTTTCGGCGATGGCGTTCTGAACAGCCTCGTAATCGCGAACGTCGCTTGCGACGGCGTGACATTTGCCGCCGTTTTCGGTGATAAGCTGCTGCATCGGTATCAGGTTCTCAATTTTGCGGCTTGTTATTGCGACCTGTGCTCCGTGTTCGGCAAATGCTCGCGCAACGCCCCCTGTTATTCCGGTGCCGCCGCCTGTTACAAAAGCGACTTTACCCTGTAAAATATTTTCTACGAAAAGTTTGTCCGCCATGAAAGGGAATGTTACCACAATGACTGCTTGCGCAAGGATCGCCTATATCTGGTTGTTCGTCGTCGTTGCGTTTGCAAGTTTCTCATGCAAGCCGAAGCCGACGGACCTTCGCAAAATGGTTCCGGCTGATTCGCTCGCTTTTTTGGAGACGAAGGACCTTGCAAAGGTTCTCAATGAGGTTGCAGACAGTAAGGCGTTTCAGCAAGTTGTTAAGAATAGGCCTGATTTTTCGCCTTTGCAGGATGTTCAGTTGGCCGTAGCCGTTACCGGTTTCGAAACGTCCGAGAAACAGTTGACGGAAGAAAATTCGATCCTGCATTTTCGTCCGCATTTTGTCGCGATCGCCGCAACACACGCATGGAATTGGCAGGCACGCGATTTTACCGAAAACAAACTTGGCGAGTTTATCAATGATATTTACGGCGGCGACGTCGAACTGGAGTCCGGCGACAAAAATGGCGGCACATTTTACACATGGACGGCGAAGGACGGGCGAAAGGCGTTTGCTTTTGTTCAGAACAGCCTGATCTTCTTCGGAAATGACGAATCGGCGATCGAAAAATGTCTTGCGGTCGAGCGCGGCGAAGGCGACAACATTTTGAAGGCCCGAAATTTCGCCGATGATGCCGGGAATGTACTTGCGTCTGGGTTTTTATCGACAGACGGCGTTTCGCAGATCGCAAATCTTATAGGTGTTTCGACGGCAATGTCCGCCGGGGAAAACGAAGATGTAAAAGGTTTTATCGCACAGGTGATTCCGCCGATCCTGCGCGGCTCTATCAAGGAGATCTCGTGGACAGCGACAAAGGGCGAGCAGGGAATCGAGGACCGTCTGACGATCGCGACCGATCCGCAAGCTTCGACGGTTTTTAACGAAACGCTGGTTCCTGCCGGAGGCGACAGCGAGGCCTTGATCCAGTATGTTCCGGTCGACGCGTTTTCAGCGACACGATACGATCTTAAAGACGCCCAGATCGCATGGCGGAGCGTTTTATTGGTTGCACAGAAATACAGTGATCCGCTCGGAGCGAGAATTTTGAGCGAGTTTTCCGGCAGCCTGTTCGCTCCGTACGGTATTGCAGATCCGGAACTTTTCCTGAGCGGCGTTGCTTCAAATATCGTTACTTCAAAGATCGATCCCGAAGGCGAAAAACCGGTCGTGATCGCAGCGATCAAGGACGCCGAAAAAGTCAAAAAATCCTTGGTTGCCGAATTAAGACTTCAAAAAGACGCAGCGAACACGTGGAAATCAGAGGATGGTGAACTGGCTGCCGTTATTGTCGATAATGTAATAATCACCGGCGATTCAGAAGCGGTCGCGAAAGCGCTCGATGCAAAACAGAGCGGCAACAACATCAGCAAGAGTGACGCTTACAGATCGTTCATGGACAGCAAGGCCGCCGCAACCACGACTGGACGGGATGCGGAAATCGCCGGCAAGATCGCGGAGGTTTTGGCTGAGAAAAGATCGGACGACGCGGAAGCCGCGACGATCTATTTGACCGAAACCCGGTTTAACCAAAACGGCATCGAACGCCGAACGGTGTCGGATTTCGGGTTGATAGGCTCGATAATCGAACAATTAGGCGCTGACCAATAATTTTGGAAACACCATTGTTTCAGCCACGGAAAACACGGAACAAGATTCTGAATTTCCGTCCTTTTTGTGCGTTCCGTGGTTACGATCAAACTGTCTATGCCGAAAGCACGCGATTATTTTTTCCTGGCGTTTCGTTTTAACCGTCGCACGCTTCTTTCGATCCACCGCTCGGCTTCCTCAAAATAGAGAAATTTCCTTTCGTCGAGCCGAAAAGCCGGCGTATGGTTATACCGACGGCCGTTGACATGTCTTGTCGGGTGCGCGATGTGTAGCATTTCGTGAAAGACGATGTACTCGACGACGAAAGCCGGCACGCTCGCATCGTCCAATGACTTGCTGACCACTACTGTATCGTGCGTCGCGTCGTGGTGGCCGAGGATCCGATAGGTCTTTCGCGCCGACCATGTCAACACGGGTTTTGGCAGCGCGTCGCGAAAATATCTGCGGTTTAACGAACCGAAGATCTCATCCAGATCGTAAACGTCACCCTTTGAGGAGGTTATGACCTTGCGCCCGCGTGTTCGCTTCGTTTCGGTCGCCCGATCGCGTATTTCCGCGGTTTTTATGTAATCGGAATAAGCGTCGCGGGCTGCGACAGGTACTTTTTTCCTGAACAATTTTGCGACGAGAATATACGCCAAACCGCGATGTGCGCTTAGCGGCATGTCGTGGCAGATCTCGGCAAGCCGCACAAAAACCTGCCCGTTACGTACGCGTATCGTATGATTAATGCCCACATACGGGTAATACGAGACGTCTATCGCCGGTGTTTTCCGTTTCGGGCCGAAGATCTGAAAGGCTTCGGCATATAGTTCTTTGAGGTTTTCAAATGATTCTGACATTAAGGTGTTTATCAGGGTTTAACGAATAATCCTTGACAGGTTTATCAATAAAATGTTACTTAATTTAAAGGGAAAAGCATATTGCCCGCGCGTATGCTTGAACCTCCCAGTGAAAACATGCCGCTCCGCGATCCAAACCCAACGATCGAGAAAAGGTCGAACTTTCCCGATTCTCGCGGGCAGGTGATTCTCTCGGCTATCATCAGCGAACACTTCGTCACAGGTGAACCGGTCGGTTCAAAAGCCCTTGCGGAAAAATTTGCCAATGCTTCGGGGTTAAGCTCGGCGACTATTCGCAATGTAATGGGCGATCTCGAGGAACTCGGTTTACTCGAACAGCCGCACACCTCGGCCGGACGGGTTCCAACGGACAAAGGGTACAGGTTTTATGTTGATAATCTGCTCGGCGTTCTCAGCATTTCAAACGACGATCTTTACCGCATAGGCGAGGAATTCGGTTTGAAGGCAAGCGAATTCGTCGAGACGCCCGACAGGCTGATGGAACGTACCTCGCAGCTGCTCTCTGCTCTTTCAAATAATGTTGGCATTGTGGTTTCTCCTTCGCTTGCAAGCGACCGCCTGCAGCATATCGAATTTGTCAATCTCTCGGACAATCGCGTCCTGGTCGTGCTCGTTTCACATCCGAATATTGTTCATAACAAAATAATACGGCTGAATGCGGCGTTTTCCAGGGACGAACTCGAGCGAACGGCAAACTTTTTGAATGCCGAGTATGCCGGTAAAAGCCTTTCCGAGATTCGCGCGGAAATTCTCAAATTGATGCACGAGGAAAAGGCCCTGTTTGACAAGATACTGCAGACCGCAGTGATACTCTGCTCGCAGAGTATCGAGGATGAAGAGGACCGTCTCGGCGAAGTTTTTGTCGAGGGAGCCTCGAACATCCTGACAAAAAGCGATTTTGCCGATCTCGAACGCCTGCGTGAGCTGCTTCGCACGATCGGTGAAAAAACAAGACTTGTGCAAATACTGAACGAATGCATTGCAAAGGAAAGCTCGGTGAGCGGAAACGTCCAGGTTTTTATCGGACGGGAAAACCGCACGCCGTCGTTCAGCAATTGCACGCTCATTTCTGCACCGTACCGGGTCGGCGACGGCTCGGCGATCGGCACATTGAGCGTTCTGGGCCCAACGCGTATCGAGTACAGCCGTATGATCTCGATCGTCAGCTACGTCGCCAAAACCCTCGAAAAAATGATGTCGCAGGACGTCTCGAATAACTAACCGTGCGGCCGCCTCAGGCCAATAATTTAATGACATCCGAACAGGAAAAATTTCAGGGAATCGAGTTTCCGGACGACGCCGATGATATGGATTCGGTACCGGTCGATGATTTTATTCGCGAGCTCGAAGCCAAGGAAAAAGATCTTCACATAACTGCCGATCTTTCGATAGAGATCGCCGAAGCCGATTTTGACGATCAGAATATTCCGGACTTTTTGCAGGCCGACCTTGCTGCCGATCAGCCGACTGAGCCGGTTAAAGCGTCCGCTGATAATTCGCTTCAAGAGGAAATTCGCAGCCTCAAGGTCCGCGTGACCGAGGCGGAAGCCGCGCGTCTGGCCGTGATGGAAAAAGCCCAGCAGCGCGTCCGCGATTTTGAAAATCTCAAGAACCGGACCGAGCGCGAACGTCAGGAAACGTTTAGCAACCAGATGTGCAATCTCGCAACCGAGATGCTGCCGGTACTCGACAACCTCAACCGCGCTCTCGATTTTGCGTCGGAGATCCCGGAACAGAAATCTAACGAATTCCAGCATTTCTTTGACGGCATCGTGCTTGTTAATCAACAACTCAACGAGATATTTGCCGGAATGGGCGTCGTTCCGATCGCCTCCATAGGCGAACGATTCGACCCGCACTTTCACGAGGCCGTCGCCACCGACGACACGACCGATCTCCCGCAAAACACGGTCACGACCGAATTGCTCCGTGGTTACCGTATTGGCAGCAAGGTGATCCGCCACTCGATGGTAAAAGTCGCCGCAGCCTCTCAAACTCCCAAAGGCGAATAACAGGGCCGCTCTTCCACCTTCACGAAAACTCAACAGGAAATAAAACTATATGGGTAAAGTAATCGGAATCGATCTTGGCACGACCAACTGCTGCGTCTCCGTCCTCGAAGGCGGCGCGGTACAGATAATCTCAAACAAAGAAGGCGGTCGAACGATGCCGTCCGTCGTTGGCTTCACAGACAAAGACGAGCGGCTGGTCGGCCAGATCGCAAAACGCCAGGCCGTCACCAATCCGGCGAACACCGTCTATGCCGTAAAGCGCCTGATAGGCCGCAAATACAAGGCGCCCGAAGTCGAAAAAATGCGCGAAAACGTGCCGTTCGAGATCGTGCCTTCGTCCAACGAGGATGCCCACATCCGCGTGCTCGACCGTGTTTACAGCCCGCCTGAAATTTCGGCTATTGTTCTGCAGCGTCTCAAAGCCGCTGCCGAAGAATTTCTCGGCGAACCGGTCACCGAGGCGATCATCACCGTCCCCGCATATTTTGACGACATGCAGCGTCAGGCAACACGCGACGCCGGAAAGATCGCCGGCCTCGAGGTCGAACGCATTATAAATGAGCCGACAGCTGCTGCGCTCGCATATGGTTTTGGCAAAAACAAGAATGAAAAGGTCGCGGTTTATGACCTTGGCGGCGGCACGTTCGACATCTCGATACTCGAGATAAACGACGGAGTTTTTGAGGTTCTTTCCACTTCGGGCAACACATTCCTCGGCGGTGAGGATTTCGACCAGCGGCTTATTAACTGGCTTGTCGAAGATTTCAAAGCCGCGAACGAGATCGATCTTAAGACCGACCGGCTCGCGCTCCAGCGTCTCAAGGAAGCTGCCGAGCGTGCAAAATGCGAGCTTTCGACCGTTAACGAAACCACGATCAATCTGCCGTTCATCGCGGCTGATGCGACGGGGCCCAAGCACATCAACACGGTTCTGACCCGTGAAAAATTCGAAGAGCTCGTTCAGGACCTTGTCGAATCCTCGGTCGATCCCTGCCAAAAGGCGCTGTGGGACGCAAAGCTGCAGCCGTCCGACGTCGACAAAGTGATCCTTGTGGGTGGGCAGACGCGCTCGCCGATCATCGCCCGAACAGTTGCCGAGGTTTTTGGCAAAGAGCCGTCGGCTGAGATCAATCCAGATGAGGTCGTCGCGATGGGAGCGGCCATTCAGGGCGGCGTGCTGACAGGCGACGTCAAGGACATCGTTTTGCTGGACGTTCTACCCCTCAGTCTCGGCCTCGAAACCCGGGGCGGTCTGTTTGTAAAACTCATCCCGAGAAACGCGACGATTCCGCTCAAAAACACGATGACGTTCACGACCGTCGTGGACAATCAGCAGACGGTCGAGATCCACATTTTGCAGGGCGAACGCGAAATCTCGAAGGAAAACCGGAGCCTCGCGCGGTTCGAGCTTGTCGGCATAGAACCCGCTCCGCGCGGCGTGCCGCAGATCGACGTTACGTTCGAGATAGACGCGAACGGCATCGTCAGCGTTTCGGCACGGGATAAAAATACAGGCCAGGAACAGGCAATGCAGATCACGGCGTCCTCGGGCCTCGCACCGGACGAGATCGACCGTCTCATCCGCGAAGCCGAAGAGTCGGTCGAAAAAGATAAAGAAACGCGCGGCATCATTCTTCAGAAGAACCGTCTCGAATCCTTGCTGACAAGCACTCGCCGTGCGATGAGTGAGATCGGCGGATCGTTCACACCCGAGCAGATGCAAACGATCAATCGCGTTCTGAACGATGCGGAAGGCTACCTGACCTCCGACAAACCCGCCGACATCCAGGCCGCGATGATCAAGGTCGAAGAAATGGCCGCAAAGATCACGGAAGCAATGCTCAGCATGGCGTAAACGGTTGCGGAGTGCGGATTCGTCTGATTTCCGGCTAACGGCTAACCGCTGACAGCTAATAGCTGACGGCTGATTTTTGTAAACCGTTGATTTCGGTGTTACCTAGTATTCCCACGCAATACTTGAGAAAAATTTCAAGATATCGCAAAATATAGTTTGGCGTCAGTTCAATACTTTGGGCTGACGCCTTGTCAATGGTAGGTGACAATACCGACCACTGATCACTGCTGTTTATGGCTAAACGCGATTATTACGAGATCTTAGGTGTTACGCGGACGGCGACAGATGCCGAGATAAAGCGGGCGTATCGCACGCTCGCCGTCAAGCATCACCCGGACAAGAACCCGGGCGACGAGCACGCCGAAGAGAGATTCAAAGAGGCCGCAGAGGCGTATTCGGTTCTTTCCGACGCCCAAAAACGTGCGGCTTACGACCGATTCGGGCATCAGGGCGTAGGCGCGGGCGCAGCCGGTTTCGATCCCGGATTTACCAATTTCGAAGACATTTTCGATCTGTTCGGATTTGGCGACATGTTCGGCCAGCGCTCGGGACGTCGGACGTCGGTGCAGCGCGGGGCCGACCTGCGTTACGATCTCGAGATTTCGCTCGAAGACGCCGCGGCCGGCAAGGACGAAAAACTTCGCATTCCACGTCTCGAACAGTGTGAAACCTGCGGTGGTTCGGGTGCGGAGAAGGGCACTCATCCCGAAACCTGCATAGCGTGCGGAGGTCGCGGCCAGACACAGTATAAACAAGGCTTTTTCAGCGTAATGCGGACTTGCCCGAACTGCGGCGGGAAGGGCACGATCATCAAAAATCCCTGCAAGAAATGCCACGGCAGCGGACGCGTCGAAAAGGAAAAAACGCTTGAGATCAAGATACCGGCCGGCGTTGAAACAGGTTCGCGCCTGCGCGTCGGCGGCGAAGGCGAAGCCGGCGTTGGCGGAGGCCCTTCGGGCGATCTCTACGTCGTGATCCACGTCGCCGAGCACGAAAACTTTGAGCGGCAGGGAGCCAATCTTTACTCCGCCGTGCCGGTCACATTCGCCCAAGCCGCTCTCGGAGCCGAGATCAAGGTAAAAACCCTTAACGGCGAAGAGGATCTGAAGATCCCTGCCGGAACGCAAACCGGCA
>DATJGV010000157.1:0-5250 GCA_035494575.1 Pyrinomonadaceae bacterium
CTTCCGGTCTTTATCCTCGTAGTTAGTAGTCTGTTTGCGGCTTATCGGTACGAACATCCAGCCTGTCAGGAAGGTGTAGATTCGACAGTTCAAAATGGCTGGCCAGGATCATTCGATGTCCGAATCGAGAAAATACCTGAAAGTTGTGCCTTCTTTGCTGCTGTGGCAGGCGCAAACTACAGGATCTCATCTAAACAAACAGGCGAAAATGCCTGGCGACAAATAGCTACCGTTCATCACGACGATCCGTTGGATGTTCCAATAGACCATGTTGTGGTCGTAAACAAGGATGTAGCGTACGTGTTTTGGCACAATATTTATGCTGTAACAACGGACCGCGCTCAAACCTGGACTATATGGAGCGCAGAAAAAGACCTTGTTGATTGGAAACGTCCAGAGGACAGGTATCCGCATTGGGCGGATATCGAAAAAATTGACCTTCGAAGGGATGGCTCCGGCACAATGTATTTGGACCGAAATGATAAATCTCTGGATTTAATAAGAAAACTTTCCACCAAGGATTACGGCAAATCCTGGACACCGCAATAAACATGCTCGAACTCAAAAACATCACAAAAACCTTCGGCGACGTTGTTGCCAACAATGACGTTTCTTTTAAGGTCGAAAAAGGCACGATCCACGCTATTGTGGGCGAAAACGGCGCAGGTAAATCGACCATTATGCGCATTGCGTACGGCTTTTATAACGCCGACAGCGGCGAGATATTGGTCGATGGCAATCCGGTGCAGATCAAGACTCCGCACGATGCTATCGCTTTGGGAATCGGCATGGTCCATCAGCATTTCATGCTGGTCGATACGATGACCGTTGCCGAGAACATCATCCTCGGAGCCGAAACCGGCACGGCCGCAAACCTCGATCTCGATAAGGCAAATCATGACATTGAAAAGCTGTCGGGCGAACTTCGTCTGGACATAAACCCGCGAGCATACATCGAAGACCTATCGGTCGGACAGCAGCAACGCGTCGAGTTGCTAAAGGCGCTTTACCGAAACGCCGAGCTGCTGATCCTTGATGAACCGACCGCGGTTCTTTCGCCGCAAGAGGTCGAGGAGTTTTTCGCTATTCTCCGCCGGATGAAGGCGCAGGGCAAGACAATCGTCATCATTACACACAAGCTCGAAGAGGTCCTTGCCATCTCGGACGACGTTACGGTGATGCGCGACGGCAAGGTTGTCGGCAACGTCAAAACAGCGGATACAAACGCCAAGGACCTTGCCAGAATGATCGTCGGCCGCGACGTGCTGCTGCGTGTCGAAAAAACGCCGGCCGAGCCGAAAAATGTCGTGCTGAATGTAAAAGATCTAAGCGTGGCGAACAAGAACGGAGTTGCTCTGGATGGCGTTTCATTTGAAGTCAAAGCCGGTGAGATCGTCGGCGTTGCGGGCATCGAGGGCAATGGTCAAACCGAGTTGATCGAGGTTCTGGCCGGTTTGTGCAAATCGACCGGAGGCAGTATCGAATTTGAAGGAAAACGCGTAAACGACCTAACGGCGCGTGAACTGAAAGAACTCGGCATCGCGCACATTCCCGAAGACAGGCACAAACGCGGGTTGTTGATGAATTCGGACCTTGCGGAAAATTCGATCCTTGGCGTTCATTATCGTCCACCTGTCGCGTCCGCTGCGGGTTTTCTTGACAATTCCGCGATAGAAAAACGCGTCGGTGAGATCATCCAAAATTTTGATGTTCGCCCGCCGGTTCCACACTTGGCGGCAAGATCGTTGTCGGGCGGCAACCAGCAAAAACTGATAATCGGCAGAGAATTTGAATTGAACCCCAAGCTGCTGCTGGTTTCGCAGCCGACGCGCGGCGTCGATATCGGCGCGATCGAGTTCATTCACCGAAAGCTCATTGCTCTCCGGGACGCAGGCAGCGCCGTTCTACTTGTTTCGGCCGAGCTCGAAGAAGTTACCGCACTCTCGGACCGGCTGCTTGTTATGCGGAAAGGCAAGATCGTCGGCGAGGTCGACCCCAAAACCGCTTCTGCCGAAGAGATCGGGTTGATGATGACGGGCGGGAAATAAGTAAGGTGGTCCTTTTCGATCAGCCTTCTTGACTCGCCGCCGCAGGCGTCTTTATGCCGAACAAACTCCCGATCTGCTCCACCGCATTTTGCAGATTTTCCATCGAGGTTGCGTACGAAAATCTCAAAAAGCCTTCGCCGCCAAAGCCTGAGCCATCTGTCACGACAACGTGGGCTTTTTGCAGCAGTTCGTCGCCAACGTCAGCTGAGGTTTTGAACCTGTCACCAAGCATTTCGCGCACATCGACATAGGCGTAAAACGCGCCTTCAGGCATGGCACACTTGAAACCATCTATCTTGTTCAATGCAGGGATCAGCCAGTTTCTGCGGCGTTCGTACTCGGCCAACATTGCATGGACCGCATCGAGCGATTCCTTCGGGTGCTGCGTAGCCTTTGCACAGGCGTATTGCACAAATGACGAAGGGTGAGTTGCGGAATGGCTTTGCAGTTTTATCATCGCCCGCGTCCATTCTTCGTTAGCGATGGTGTAGCCGATCCGCCAGCCGGTCATCGCGTACGTTTTTGAAAAGCTGCCTGCAACGCATACATTTTTTCTAAGCTCCTCCGGCAGCGCTGCGGACGAAAATACCTTTGACGGAGGGTAAACAAAGAACAGATAACATTCATCCGTGAGCACCAAAACTCCCCGTTCGACGCACGTTTCGACGATCCGTCGCATCTCGTCCGGCGGAATGACGCTGCCCGACGGATTGCTCGGTGAATTTACGATCAACAGCTTCGTTTTGTCCGTTATAGCATCGCGAACCGCGTCAGCAGTCAGGGCAAAGCCCGTATCTTCGGTGTCTATATAGACGTTTTTTGCTTCACAAAAATTTACTATCTCGGGAAACGTTACCCAGTAAGGCTGCGGGATCAAAACTTCGTCTCCGGGATTTAACACCGTGCAAGCCGCGTTAAATAAAGCCTGTTTGCCGCCGCAGCTTGCCATGACTTCGGCGGGCGAAAAGTTCGAACCAAACTCGCTGTGGTAGAACGCGGCGATCGATTCCTGAAAGATCTTTAGCCCCGAGCTTGGCGTATATTTCGTAAAGCCTTTGTTCAAACCCTCAATGGCAAAATCTTTAATAAACTGCGGCGTGTCAAAATCAGGTTCGCCGACCGTCAGGTCGATCACACTGACGCCTTGCGCCCGCAGATTTGCCGCTGTTTGTGCCGCCTTGAGCGTCGATGATGTGTGCATCCCGGCGACGCGGTCAGATTGCTTGAACAAATTTTCCATAAGATCGATTACTCTGCCTCCAAAAATTCTATACGATTGCCGAACGGGTCTCGAAATTCGAACCGCCGATAGTTTGGAATCGGGATCCCGTCGATCATCACAAATCCCTCGCGTTCCAATTTTCGCCGCCATTCGTCAAGGTCCTTAACTAAATACGCGACATGAGCCTTTGTTTTATCTCGCCCGGCAAAATCTTCGGTTCCAACGTGAACCTGCCTGTCACCTACCGCGAGCCAAAATCCGCCGCGAGATTTCAGGCTTTCGGGTTTTTCGATCTCGGTCAAACCCAGCACCCCGCAATAGAAGGCGCGGGCTTCGTCCTCTGCGCCTTTTGGTATTGTGATCTGAACATGATGGACGCTAATCAGCATTGGTCCTTGATAACTTCTCGTGCATTTTGGCTTCGACGAGTTCGGGAATCAATCCATCGACGCGGCCTCCGAGCAGGAAAACCTGTTTCATCAGGTTAGACGACACATACGAATACTCTTCGGCAGCCATCAGGAAAACCGTCTCGATCTCGGGTTCGAGCCTTCGGTTCATCAGCGCCATTCGCAGTTCGTATTCGTAATCGCTCACCGCCCGGATGCCGCGAACGATCGCCGTTGCTCCGCTTCGTTTTGCGAATTCAGCCGTCAGCCCCGAAAAGCTCGCAACGATCAGCTTGCAGTTGCCGTTCGTAACCGAAGGTAATATCTCTTCGATCATCGCGCAGCGTTCCTCGACTGAGAACATCGGGTCTTTTTCAGGGTTGTTGAGAACGGAAACGATTATCTCGTCAAAAAGCGGAAGGCTTCGCTTGATTATGTCCAAATGGCCGTTTGTCAGCGGGTCGAATGAGCCGGGGAAAATAGCGCGTCGCATACTTTCGTAAATAGTAAACGGTAAACGGTTAATAGTAAATGTTACTCACCCCGCCTATTTGAAATTGCCGGTTCCATAATCGATAATCTGAACGCGAATGCACGAACTCAAATCCTTTTTTTCCGAAGTCTCAGAAAAGATAGAACGGAAGCTTGATGAGCTGATCCCACCTGCTGCGGTTGAACCGCGTAGGCTTTACGAAGCAGTTCGATGGAGTGTTTTCGGGGGCGGCAAACGGTTTCGGCCCGCGCTGGTTTTTGCTGTTGGCCGGACGTTTGGAGCTCCGGACGAAAAGCTTTTACGCACGGCCGCAGCGGTCGAGATGATCCACACATATTCGCTCATTCACGACGATCTGCCGGCGATGGACGACGATGATCTTCGTCGCGGCCGCGCAACATGTCACGTTAAATATGACGAAGCGACGGCGATCCTTGCCGGCGATCTTTTGCAGTCACTCGCGTTCCGATCGATTGCGGAGGACACGTCGTTGAGCGACGATGTCCGGTTAAAGGTTCTTGCGCAGATCGCGGACGGAGCCGCAAAAATGGTCGCCGGTCAGCAGCTCGATCTTGATGCTGAGGGGGCAGAGATCGATTCGAGCGAAGTTGAAAGCATTCATCAAAACAAGACCGGAGCGTTGATCTCGGCGTCCGCTTGCGCCGGTGCGATCATCGGAGGAGCGGGCGATAAGGAACTCACTGCTGTTCGAAACCATTCTTCAATGCTGGGACTCCTTTTTCAGATAACGGACGACATCATTGACGTTACGCAATCTAGCGATGTTCTGGGCAAAACCGCTGCGAAAGACCTCGCGGCTAACAAGGCGACTTACGTGAGCATTTACGGCCTCGAACATTCGCGCGAACTTGCCGAACAAGTCCGGACCGAAGCGGTCGCGGCGATCGATACTCTAAACCGTCCCGTCGAATTGCTGCGTGACATCGCGGATTTCATTCTCGAACGAACTTCATGAGATCGGGCCGCACTACTTGACATCCTCGTTAGCGGTTTCGTACGATAGCTGTTCGCTCTTTTTTCGGAAATGAGCGATGTTTTTTTGAAAATTGGTGTGGGTACGGCGTGCTATCGCGATAT
>DATJGV010000158.1:0-2125 GCA_035494575.1 Pyrinomonadaceae bacterium
ACAGCCCGAGTTCGACGTCGAAACCGCCCTCCAAAAGTTTAATGACCCACAGCTTGTAATGAGCGCGTGGTTTCGCCACGAAGGCAGAAAATATCCAAAAGACTACTCTGTCATTTTTTTTCAGGGTTGGGACAGCTACTCTGAAGAAGAACGCGTCGAGGCGATCCGCGACGCCAAAAAAGTTCTCGACCGCACACTTAAGAAAAAATAAAAAAGAAGTCAGCACAACAATTCGAGGTGCGAATTCACATCACGACTTTTATTTCGTCGAAACCCGGCCGGATGAAATCGCGGGCGTTCGGGAATTTTTTCTCGGCCCCTTGTCGGATCGATTCAAGCAGCTCGATGAGGGGTTTGATTTCAGAATAATTGCGGTTGCTGACAAGCCCGCTCCACGCGTAGATCGATCGGTCGGTTGCGATCAGCGCGACCTTGATGGAACCGTCCTTTTCGCGGAGCATAACTATTCCAAATCAGAGCTCCAAGGTCAACGGACCAGGAATTGCCTTACTTCCATTAACTGATCATCCGTATAATTTGTGCGCCCGTTTACCGGAAACGAAAATGTTGTCCCGGTAATTTTTGCAATTACGTTTACGGCGAGGTCACACGCCCGAAGGTATTCGGGAACGGCTCCGGGCAATCCGTCAACACCGATACGAAGCATCTCGGACTTATCCAGCAGTACCGGAGCAAGCGCACGCGCTGCCCATTGTTGATTGATGTACTCGGCGTAGTCGATATACCGCTTTCGTTCGCGATCTTTCGAATTCTCGACACCAGCGGCAAATTTTGCCTGTGCATTGGCGTCACCCAACTTTGCCAACGCTGCGACCAGACCTTCGTTTACGACCGGATCTCTTTCTCTGCTGTATCGTTGACGGAGATCATCCTGATTCGCCGATTCCATTCTGCCGAGTAGCAATGCTATCTGCTGTTGGCCTTCAGGAAAACTGTCGAGCTGATCGAAAGCTTGAAGAAGCTGATCATATACCGATGGTGTTAGGTGCGTGTTTAACCCTGCCAAGGCTGCAATTTTGACACTCGACGATTCGTCGGTTAGAGCGTCGGCAAAAACCTCGGCGACATTTTCTCCGCCGCTTTGCTCGAGACACCGCAATGCAATTTCGCGCACCACCGGATCTTCGTGCTTGGCGAGTGGCTTCAGCGAGGTTGCGGCAGAACTTCCGATCTGCTTTGCCAATAGAATTGCCGAAGGGTCTTTGGCGATGATCTTTTGTGTAAGTACGTCCATTTTTTCTCGCTCTCCTTTGGCTTCGCCAGTATCGGGCGAAGTCGGCGGCGTCGGGGAAACAGCAGCTTTTGCATTACTGTTATCCGGATCGGCAGATGAACAGGCTTTAGCCGGAAACATCACCGCGGCAAAAAATACTATCAGTAACGCGTTCTGCAAAAACATCTTCCGATCTCCATAAAACGATCAATAAGGACCGGCGACCGATGCAATTCCCGTTCTGGCTGTTGTGCATTCTGCATCTGTCGAATGGTGAGCCGCATTTCCCGAATCTGTCAGGTCCTTCATTGACACCAACGCTCCGCGATAACCGGCTCCGTCCGTCGCGTCAACACCGTAGCCGGTATCGTTACGAAACGCAGGGTTGCCGAACCGTGTATTGACCGGGTGCATCAGCATGCGGAGCGCCCACGTGTCGTTTCTGGGGTTGTCGGCATTGCGGCGATCTACGTGTTCAAGCGTAAAGAAATGCCCGATCTCGTGCGCCAGGTCATTAGCAAGGTAATGAACATCGGCGCTGCGATTAAAGCCGGGAATCTGGTCCGCGAGGATTATTCCCGGATTCGGCGTGCCGAATGCAACCGAATTCGGCCGGCTAAAACCGAGACCTAAAACGCCGGGGCTGCCCGCAATAAAGATCTGATTGATAAAATAGGCGTTGATCGTATTCGGGACGAAGCTCGTGTTCAACAACGTGTTGATCTCGGCCTGCCACGCCGCAACTCCCGCATTCGCAAAGTTAACCGCGTCATTCTGGATCGCCGACACCGTAAAATCTACGCCGCAAGGCCGCCATATCGCCTTGACCGTGTCCATTATCGTCGCTACGTTAGCCGCACTGGCGATACCGGCTCCGCCGCCCGCGCCGCT
>DATJGV010000159.1:0-6222 GCA_035494575.1 Pyrinomonadaceae bacterium
GAAGATCAATCTTGAACTCGCGCGTCATTACCGGATGAAGGGCGACAACGTCAATGCTTTGCTCGCTCTCGCAAAAAGCTATCCCGACTATTCGCAGATGTTCCCCGAGGAAATGGGACGCGAAGAATGGGAGATCTTTTATCCGCTGACAAACTGGCAGGACATAAAATATTGGGCGGCGCAGCGTAACCTCGATCAGTACCAGGTAGCCGGCCTCATCCGCCAGGAATCCGTTTTCAACCCTCTTGCAAAATCGGGAGCAAACGCCTATGGGCTGATGCAGCTTCTTGTTCCTACGGCCCGCATCATGGCCAAGAAGTACGTTTCGAAAACATCAATGATCACGTCGGCAACGCTTTACCAGGCGCCGGTAAATATAGAACTCGGCACGGCGTTCATGCGTGACCAGTTCGATAAATTCGGCCGGATCGAATACGTCGCCGCCGCATATAATGCGGGCCCGAACCGCATACCGACATGGCGTGCGACACTGCCCGCCGAAATGGACGAGTTTGTCGAGGCAATCCCATTTAAGGAAACGCGCGGCTATGTTCAGGGCGTTATCCGCAACGCCGCGCAATACCGCCGTTTGTACGACGACAACGGGAATTTCAAACCGAACGTCGGCGCTCACCCGCTGCGCGGAGAGATCGATTCGAAACCGCGCGACCAATTTGCCGCCGAATATCCGGACATACATCTGGACGTCGGTGCTTCGGGGTAGATCACCTCCGGGAGTACATTTGCTGAACCGCGCCTCGCAACAATACAGTTGAAAAACATTTAAGAAGTTGTATATTCGAATTAACGGCTAATTTTAAATCGATCTTTCAGGGAAGGTAAGAAAAGCAAGAGATCTGCTGGCGTCTGCAACGCGTAAAGGTATTAGAACCATTTACGGCGGATGCTCTGTGGGTATCGGGACACCTAGATAATCACTCGCCGTTCGCACATCCCATATCCACCAGCTGCGGAATATGACTCTTATAAGCTGACTGTAAACCGCTCTGCAACATAGGATGTAATTGCTGAAAAATTCGCGGAGGAACAATGACGAAGGCTCTTGAACACAACGATCTAGTGGAAACTGAAGTGCGATCGGATGAAGAAAGGCTGCTTGACGAGTTGGGAATTTTCGGCGAGTCCCGGCGCAAGTTTTTAGGCCAGGCGTCGACAACAGCATTCAGCATTTTGGCCTATCAGGTCATCGCCGAACAAAAAGCCCTGGCTTTCAGCGAAACTGTATCACCTGAGTCATACGAGACACTTGAAAATGCGGTCAAGGTCGCGTTTAAGGTCAACGGGGCCGCCAAAAGTCTGGAAGTCGATTCTCGCATGACGCTGCTCGACGCGTTACGCGAGCGGCTTGGTCTGACAGGTTCAAAAAAAGGTTGTGACCACGGTCAGTGCGGTGCATGCACCGTGATCGTCGACGGGCGCCGCATGCTATCGTGTCTGACATTGGCGGCACAGTGCGAGGGCCGTGACGTTTTAACGATCGAGGGTTTGGCGAAGGGCAGCGAACTTCATCCGATGCAGGCGGCCTTTATAAAGCACGATGGTTTCCAATGCGGTTTCTGCACACCGGGGCAAATATGTTCCGCCGTCGCCCTCACCGATGAAGCCAGGAACGGTGAACTAAGTTACGTTACCACCGACGTACGGCAAAAACCTCGTCCGGTGCAGCTGTCCGATGATGAGATCAGGGAACGAATGAGCGGTAATCTTTGCCGCTGCGGCGCGTATCCGAACATTGTCGACGCCATCCGGGAGGTGCATACCGGCAAACCTACTGATCCTCTTGCGATGAGCCGCTCGGCACAAAAGGAGGAAATCGATGCAACCGTTTAAATATACGCGAGCAACGGAACCCGGAATGGCCGTAAAGGCGGTTTCCGCAGCGGGAGACGATGCAAAATTCATCGCCGGCGGAACCAACATCCTGGATCTGATGAAGGAGGGCGTCGAAAGCCCGACGCAGCTGATCGACATCTCGCGTTTGAATTTAACGCAGATCCGCTCGACGACGACCGGAATTTCCATCGGAGCTCTGGCGAAAAATACCGATACCGCAAATCACCCGTTGGTCCGGCAGGGATATCCGCTTTTGACACAGGCAATTCTTGCCGGAGCTTCAGCGCAGATCAGAAATATGGCGACCAATGGCGGCAATCTGTTGCAGCGAACGCGTTGTCCCTATTTTTATGACGTCTCGATGCCCTGTAATAAACGGCAGCCTGGGAGCGGCTGCGGAGCGATCGAAGGCATCAACCGCAACCACGCAATATTCGGCTGGAGCGATAAGTGTATCGCCGTTCACCCGTCAGATATGTGCATAGCTCTTGCCGCCCTTGATGCGGTCGTTAAGGTGCAAGGTGCGGACGGAAAGGAGCGCTCGGTTCCGTTTGCCGAGTTTCACCGCTTGCCGGGCGATTCGCCGGAAAAAGACAATAATTTGCAGCACGGCGAATTGATAACCGCTATCGAAATTCCAAAGTCGAATTTTGCAGCCAACTCGTACTATCTAAAAGTTCGTGACCGTGCAAGTTATGCCTTTGCTCTCGTTTCCGTTGCGGCGGCGCTGGATCTGAACGGGAACACGATCAAACAGGCGCGAATCGCAATGGGCGGTGTCGCGCACAAACCTTGGCGCGCTACCGAAGCTGAAAAGCTGCTCGTCGGCAAAACAGCGTCGGAAGAAAATTTCGCGGCCGCCGCGGAGGCCGAGATGAAAGCAGCAAAACCATTCGAGCACAACAAATTTAAGGTCGAGCTTGGAGAACGGGCGATCGTTCATGCTCTTAGACGGGCCGCCAACCTGAAAGCTGCCTGAGTTTTCGTATTGATCAGCGAGGAAATATGGCAAGTGGTGAGACAAAACTTATCGGCCAGGCGATCAACCGGATCGATGGCTTGTTGAAGGTAACCGGAGCGGCAAATTATTCGGTCGATTTTCCGATCAAGAATCCTGCGTACGGATTTATCGTCAAAAGCACGATAGCGTCGGGGACGATCGCGGACATCGACACCGCTCAAGCCGAAAAGAGCCCTGGGGTCATTGCGGTTATCAGCTACAAGAATGCTCCGAAGTTGGCTCCATCGGGCAACCTGAAAGGCGGGGTCATTTTTCAGGAACCGAAAGTTGATTTTTACGGCCAGAATATCGCGTTGGTCGTTGCTGAAACTTATGAACAGGCGCGGTCCGCTGCACGAGTCGTAACGGTCAAATATCAAAAGTCCGAAGCGATGGTTGATTTTGACAAGAACATGGATAGGGCGACAACGCCGAACCGCAACAGGGGTTCTTCGCGAGGCGATTTTGACGCGGCGTTCAACTCGGCTGAACATAAGATCGATTTCACATACCAGACGCCGATCGAACACCATAATCCGATGGAACCTCACGCAGCGATCGCTGAATGGGACGGCGATAAGCTCACGCTTTACAACGCTTCGCAGGGTGTTGACGGTACTCAGAACGCGACCGCCACGGCGTTCGGCCTGAAACCCGAAAATGTTCGCATTGTTTCGCCTCACATAGGCGGCGGTTTTGGCTCGAAGGGCAGCACCTGGCCGAATGTGATCCTTGCCGCGATGGCCGCGAAAGTGGTGGGCCGCCCCGTCAAGCTTGCGCTGACACGGCAAAATATGTTCAATTCCGTCGGTCTCAGACAACGCGACGTACAGCGAATGCGCCTGGCAACAGATGCCGCGGGCAAGCTCACCGCCATAGCTCACGAAACGACGACGCACACGGCGACGACCGGAGAATTTGTCGAAGGCTGCGGAGGGCTTTCGGCTATGATGTACGACGCGCCGAACGCGAAAATAGGCTATCGCGTCCTTCCGATGAACGTTATCGTTCCGACCTTTATGCGGGCCCCGGGCGAGTCTACGGGCAGTTTTGCGCTCGAATCGGCGATCGACGAAATGGCGTATGAACTGAAGATGGATCCGATCGAATTTCGCCTGAAAAATATCTCTATGAAGGATCCATCGAACAACAAACCGTTCTCATCGCGAGCGACCGAGGCGGCTTTGAAAAAAGGCGCCGAAATGTTTGGCTGGAACAGGCGTAAACAGGAACCTCGACAAAATCGAAACGGTGATTACCTGATCGGATATGGCGTTTCCGCCGGATCATATCCTGCGCGTCAGTCAGGAACATCGGCGCAGGTCAAGCTAACGCGAAGCCG
This sequence comes from Pyrinomonadaceae bacterium, assembly GCA_035494575.1. Taxonomy (GTDB): domain Bacteria; phylum Acidobacteriota; class Blastocatellia; order Pyrinomonadales; family Pyrinomonadaceae; genus OLB17. The sequence continues at coordinate 4,197 of DATJGV010000159.1, forward strand.
CGACAATGATGTGACCGCAAGCATCGAGCTCGCGGCCAGCGATCTCGGAACGGGAACGTACACGATCGTCGCCCAGACCGCAGCAGAAACCCTCGGCCTGCCGATCAATAAGGTAGGCGTTAAGATCGGGGATTCAACTCTTCCCCGGGCGGCGGGCTCGGGCGGTTCTGTGGGAGCCGCAAGTTATTGCAATGCAGTAAGCGAGGGCTGTGCGCAGGCTATGACCGAGCTTCAGGCAAAAACAAATCGCCAGTGGTTTGCCGCGCCAAGTATCGCTCAGCTGATGGAGGCCGCGAACCTGACCGAATATCAAACACGCGTCGATGCAAAGCCGCAAGCCGAAGCTCGGGAATATTCCTGCCACGCATTCAACGCAAACTTTGCAGAAGTCTGGGTAAATGCGTCGACCGGAATGGTGCGGGTAGCAAGAAACGTCGCGGTCACCGGCGCCGGAAGGATAATGAATACGAAAACCGCGCGTTCGCAGATCATAGGCGGTACCGTTTGGGGGATCGGAATGGCGTTGACCGAGGAATCGGTTCTTGATCCTCGCTGGGGAAATTTCGTCACCCGCAGTTTCGCAGATTATCATATCCCTGCAAACCTGGACATCGGCGATATAGATGTGGCTTTCATTCCGGAAGAAGACCACATCGTCAACAAACTCGGGATCAAGGGTATCGGAGAGGTCGGTATCGTCGGTGTCGCCGCAGCGGTAGCTAACGCAGTATTCAATGCAACGGGCAAACGTGTGCGCGATTTGCCGATCACCCCTGATAAGCTTTTGTGACAAGAGAACTGCTGGAAATCGCAGCCAAAATCGAACAACTCCATCCTGAACACTCCGCTGTTTTGGCGACGGTTGTCGATGTCCGTGGTTCGAGCTATCGACTGCCGGGCGCGAAGATGCTGATCCTCAAAAACGGCGGGACTGTAGGGATGGTCTCAGGCGGATGTCTCGAAGCGGACGTTCTGGAACGCGCGAAAAAGGTGATCGCGACCAACCGCTCCTGCGTTTTTACATACGATACAACCGGCGACGAAAATTCGGTTTTTCGGCTGAATATGGGCTGCCGCGGAGTGGTTCGTATCTTACTCGAAAAAGCCGACAAAAACAGCCTGCTGCTACGCACCATGCGAAGCGTAGTTCAGAACCGGCAGCCCGTGGTCGTCGCAACATTAATAGATTCAGCCGACGGTATAGGCGCCAGAGCGTCGCTCGACAAGAATGGTGAATTCAAAAGCGACGGTCTCCCTTCTTTTTTGAATGACGATGCAGAGTTTCGCGAATCGTGCAGGCAGGCATTCGACCGCGCTTCGGGAACAAAAAAATTCGAAACCCCGAGGGGTTTATTCGAATTCTCTTTCGAAGTGATTCAGCCGCCGATCGCTCTGCATATTTTCGGCGCGGGAGCCGACGCGATTCCGCTGGCCGCAGCGGCAGGTTCTCTCGGCTGGCAAGTCACGATCCTCGACCATCGCCCCGCGTTTGTTACTGAGAGCCGTTTCCCCGACGCTCAATACCGTTTTTTGCTCCGTGACGATGAACCGCAACCCGATATTACGATAGATAATCTGACCGCGGCAGTTGTGATGGCCCACAACTACGACCGCGACCGTGAAAATCTCGCGCGGCTGCTTTCGTCCGACGCATTTTATGTTGGAGCGCTCGGCCCAAGACGCCGCACCGGTCAGATGCTCGCTGAGCGCGGCCTTAGTTTTTCAGACGAATGCTGTAACCGGCTCTTTGCCCCCGCCGGTTTGGATATCGGGGCCGACACGCCGGAAAGCATTGCCCTGTCCATCATTGCCGAGATAAACGCAGCGCTTCATGATCGCTCAGGCGGTTTTTTGCGCGAGCGGCAGAGCCCGATCTATGATCGAAAAAACCGATAAGATCGCTGCCCTGCTGTTGGCGGCCGGCGGATCGAGCCGCATGGGCCGTTCGAAACAACTCCTGGTTTACGAGGGGGAAACACTGCTTCGGCGAGCGGCTGAAACTCTTTTGTCCACGATCTGCTCATGC
>DATJGV010000160.1:0-4776 GCA_035494575.1 Pyrinomonadaceae bacterium
GGCGACCGCGTCGAGCTTGTCGAAGGCGACTTTTTTGCCGGGATCCCCGTCAAAGCCGATGTTTATCTGCTCAAGCACATAATCCACGATTGGTACGAGGACAAATGCGAGCAGATACTGCGAAACATCCGCGAGGTTATGCCTGACGACGGCAAAATATTGATCGTCGAGGCCGTAATTCCCGAAGGCAACGGACCGCACATGGGCAAGATCATCGATCTGGAAATGCTGCTATCGCCGGGCGGTGTCGAACGTACGTCGGCGGAATTTAAAGCACTGCTCGAGGATTCAGGCTTAAAGCTTAACCGCATCATCGAAACGCCGTCACCGATGAGCATAGTCGAAGCTGTAAAGGCTTAAAGGTGTGCTGGAGCCGAATTCATCGGTGTCTCATCATGAGAAATATGGATGCACGGATACAACATTTTGATGTTGAATGGGTAAGACATAATCCCACGGGGCCTCATCATTAAGCAGTTTTACGATTTCAGTTGCCGGAAGCGGTCTTGAGAAAAGATAACCTTGACCGCTTTCGCAACCGAGCATACTCAAGTATTGAAATTGATTAACGTTTTCTATTCCTTCCGCAACGACCGTTAGGTTCAGTGCCTTAGCAAGGGCGACGATCGTCCGAACGATCTCCTCATTTTCCGACCCGTCGTCGATAGAATTAACAAATGAGCGGTCAATCTTCAGCGTATCTATCGGGAATTTGTGCAGGTAGCTCAGGCTTGAGTAACCCGTCCCGAAATCGTCGATGCTGATCTTGACCCCGAGTTCTTTAATGCTTTTTAGCATCGAAATCGCGGTTTCGGCATTTTCCATAACTGCGGTTTCGGTGATCTCCAGTTTCAGACAGGTCGGATCAAATCGGGTTTCATCGAGTACGTCTTTGATTTGTTCTACCAGATCGGGATGGTCGAAGTGTTTGCCAGATAGATTGACACTAACAAACAGTGACCGGTTCTGAGCGTCCTTGCTCCATTCGCCCACCTGCCGGCACGATTCCTGAAGGATCATAAGCGTGAGCGGCACAATAAGATCGGTCGATTCGCTGACGGGGATAAAATCTGAGGGTGATATCAGGCCGTGTTTCGGGTGGTTCCAGCGAACAAGTGCTTCGAATCCGCTAACTGCGCCGTCGTCAAGGTTAACGATCGGCTGATAATAGATCTCAAATTCCTTGCGTTCGATGGCGTGGCGAAGGTCGGTTTCCAATTGCAGCTGGCTTACGGCCTTGGTATGCATCTGTTTGTCGAACACGACGAAATTCTGCTTGCTGTCCTTTGCGTAGTACATTGCAATGTCCGCGTCGCGTAACAGATCCTCGGCTCTTCGGTAACCCCCGTTTCCAAATGCAATGCCTATACACGCGCTGGTAAACACCTTTCTGCCAATAAGCGAATAAGGTTCGGCAAGCCGGGCGGCGATCCTGTCAGCAAAGCCGGCCACGTCTGCGGTGTTATCGATCTCGGGCAGGATAAGGGCGAATTCATCACCACTGAACCGCCCGACAATGTTTTCTCCGGCGATATTGGAAAGACGCTTCGCGACATTTTTTATAAGCCGGTCGCCCATCATATGGCCTAAGCTGTCATTTATTGTCTTGAAGCGATTAAGATCGAGAAACAATACAGCAAATTTATGATCCGCATCCGAGGAGCACGTTTTCAGCAGCTGCTTTATCGCATCGATAAAATAATTTCTATTTGGCAGGCCGGTCAGTGCATCGTGAAACGCGGCGTGGCGAAATCGTTCATGACTTTTCTTTAACGCCTGTCCGCTTTTTTCGAGTTGGACAACATAGTGTTCCAATTCCTTTACATGTGATTCGGCCTGTTCGGCACGCTGCCTTTCCGCCTCCTCGGCTTTTGCCGCGGTTGCTTTTATGTCATCGACATAGCGGCGGTAAGTAAAGTAAACGAGTCCGAAAAAACCGATAACCGCCACAAACAAAACCCCGTCGATCTGCTCGAGTGCTTTCGCTCCGAACCCCGCCATGACACCGCCGCTGATGTACATTACCAGTGCATTGAGACAATACTCGTGCCATACCTTCCAGAAAGCCGTACCGGATTTGATCGAAATAAATGCCGAAACACAAAACGAATTTACAAGAAACTGTGTCAACGTGATGATCGCCAACATCGAGACGAAAGTCCCGCTTGCCAATTTTATGACGTCCGGCGCTGGCCCGAAAATGGACCTCGCGGCCATTGCGGTAACAAATACGGTGAGCGCCGAGATGAGCAGATTGATAGCGATCGTTTTCCGCTTCATCGTGACGCCCTGCCGCCTGAAGTTCCAGGACGCAAAAGCTGTCTCGAGCACGGTTATCAGAATCGCCGCCGGTCCTCCGTACATTATCATCGAAAGGAAGACGAGTGCGTCGGAGATCGTTATATGGATCTTGACCCGCGGCAGTTGGAACCTGAGATTCGAGCTTAAAAAGATCGTTACAATAGAAAGCGCGACCATGCCCACAGTTATATTGCCGTAGGGAAAACGCACGAGCGCCCAGAGGATCGCCGCCAGGCCGCAAGGCGCCAATATAGCCAAATAGAGATTTGTCCGTTTCTCCTTTCGTTCCATTAGGAAGTACGATTTTATGGAAGGCTTACTGAAGGTGTTGGCAATGGTGAGGACCAAAAACTACCCTACAAATTATAAAGATAAACAGCAATATTTTCCACTAAATTTTTGAACGCCGATCCGTTTTATTTGAACAAAAATTGCCAAGGCCGTCGCGACCTTGGCAATCACGATCAAGAGAGGTTAGTTTTCGCCTAATGCATGATCGACGTATTGTCCCCGCTAAGCAGCGCGGGTAGGCCCAGCGTCAAGCCACCCGGCAGCAATGTACCGTCGGCCAGCAGGAAGCTGTCACTAATGAGCATACCGTCGCTAATGAGCATGCCGTCGCTGATCAGCATTCCGCTTGCGAAGGTATCGCTGTAGTCATAGATAGGCGTTCCGTCGCTTATCAGCATCCCGTTGCTTATGAGCAGTTTATCGGATAGCACAAGGCCGTTGGTCCAAAGGCCTGAGTCGCTGATCAGCATGCCGTCGCTTATCAGCATACCGTCGCTTATCAACATGCCGAGCCCGTAGGTTTTCTGATATTTCGAGATCAGGTTGCTTCCCTTGGCCCAACCTTCATCTACCATTATACCTTGCGACCACTTAACGGTCTGGCCCGCGATCGTTGACTGCTGCGCGGGCAGTGTGGACGTATTGAGCATTGCGGCGCCGAGTGGTGTCGATGAATTTAAATTCGTTTTTACCAGTTTGGCGAGTCTAACAGCGCCCTCAATGTTTATTTGTCCTGCACCTTGTTCCAGATGGTTAAAACCTGACAACGGCTGCGCCGTGTACATCAGGATCATCTTGACCAAATTCGGTGTGAGATACGGATTTGCCTGCAGCATCAGTGCGGCTGCTCCCGATACGATCGGTGTCGCCATAGACGTACCGGAAAGATAAACCAATTGGGTGCTCGGCCTGAGACCGTCCGTAAGCAAAATATCGAGTGTCGGATTTACCGTTGCCAGAACATTCAGCCGTGACCGAGCAGAGATCAACTTATTTCCCGGAGCTACCAGATCGGGTTTTACAAGATCGTCGTAAACCTTTACGCCCGTTGCGTCTGTGTAGTAAGAGCGCGTCGGCCCGCGTGAACTGTACGTGGCAATGCCGTCATCCGTCCGCGAGTCGGTCCCGAACGTGTTCGTAGCACCGACAGTGATCACTGTCGGATCGTTTCCCGGGGAGTGGATCGTTCCGTAAGTCTTTTGCCCGAGCAGATTTTTGCCGTCGTTGCCCGCCGCTGCAACAACAACGACTCCAGCAGCGGTCAGTTTGCGAACGGAGCGGCACACCGGATCATTGCGCCAACTCTCAACGGCAGCCGTTCCAAGACTCATGTTAACGACGCGAATATTGTACGCTTGACGATTTGCGTAAACCCAGTCGAGAGCGTTTATAAGGTTTGCACTGGAACCTGTGCCGAGATTGGTCAGCACACGGACGGCAATGATATTTGCTCCCGGTGCAATTCCCTGGTAATTTCCGAGAATGCTCGTCGATATGAAGTCACCCGGTTTACCGCCGCGCCCGGCCGCTAAAGCCGCCACGTGTGTGCCATGTCCGTAATAGTCTTCGGCTCCGCCTGTTTCGAACTGCACCTGCTTGACCACTCGGTTCGTGCCGCTCGAACTGTAGAATTCGTCGTGGCCGCTGTAAATACCCGAATCGAGTATCGCTATGCCTATACCTTTTCCGTCGATGCCGCTGTTTTCCCTGATAGCACGCATCGCCGTGACACCGGTCGTTGTTTCTACATGTCCGAGCGACGTTGTTTTGAGATTTAGCGAAAGATGTTTTGCGTGCGGGTTCTGAGCAACTATTTCCACCGACACGAGAGGCATCAAAACCTCGAGAATGTTGAGATTCTTGGCTTCGCTGCGAATAACCGAACCGGTCTTCTGCAATACATCACGAAGCGACCTGTCGCGGCTATTGTCGGATTGCAGAATAACGCTTACCTTTCGCTGGAAATGGCTGTTTGTCGTTATCAGGGCTCGCAGGTCGGGCGAAAGTTTGTCACCGACAAACGGATCAACTGTTTCCGCGGTAACAACAAAATTGTTTGTCGTCGAAAACCGCGGGGCCCGTGCCGGATCCGAGGTCAGAACCCCGGCACTTGCGACAGCATGTGTATTGCCCGCGAGCATCGTCAGCAACGATAACAAAAGGACCAACGCAATGCTTGAGCTA
>DATJGV010000161.1:0-13126 GCA_035494575.1 Pyrinomonadaceae bacterium
AGAACAGATTGTATCTCTCGTTCATAAAGGTCACGCAGGACCCCGTTAAGGTCACGCGCGTCGATTCGCGGGACCTGAACGCCCCGCTGGAACAGGGCCTCGATCTTTTCTTCGTCAGTGGAATTTGAATAGATAATAGTCGGTGATTCATCCGCCGTTGTAACCAGACCGGATTCAAGCGGCAGTCTTAGACGATTATCGAGAATGACACGCACAAGCGGCCTTCGTCGCAATTTTCCGCTGCGATCCGTCAGGCTCGGATTATCGACTAACGCTGTGTTTCCGCCAATCAGGATCGCATCTGCTTCGTGGCGAATTTCGTGAACACGTCTGATCGCATCCGATCCTGAAAGAGCCGTTGAAACACTCTTTCTGAGCGAAATTCTGCCGTCCAGCGACATTGCAAGTTTCAAATGAACGAACGGCCTTTTTTTCTTATGCCAACAGATAAAGGCTTCGTTTTGGCGAGAAGCTTCTTCGGAAAGGACGCCGCTTACAACCTCGACATCGGCTTTTCGCAGTTGCTCGAAACCTTCGCCCGAAACCATTGGATTAGGATCTTCGATCGGCGAAACGACGCGTTTGATCCCTGCATTTATTAATGCATCCGTGCACGGCGGTGTTTTACCATGATGTCCGTGGGGTTCGAGCGAAACATACGCCGTCCCGCCTCTCGCTCTATCGCCTGCCTGTCTTAACGCGATGATCTCGGCGTGTATGATGTCATCGTAAACATACGTCCCTTCGCCGACGATCTCGCCAGATCCGGAAACGATCACGCAGCCGACAAGCGGGTTTGGCGATACGAGTCCAACCCCATTGGCCGCGAGATTCAGCGCCCGGCGGGTCATCTCCATATCAAATTCTGACAAATCTGTAGTCAAGTTAAAATTCGTTATTTAATAACGGCCTTCTCTCGTTGTAAATCTTCAAGATCAACTCGCCAAATATCGTATTCGCCCAGGCGAACCAACTACGCGTAAAGTCCTTGGGATTGTCGGGATCATACGATTCGTGCATAAAACCGGTTCCGGCATGTGTGCGCTTCAATGCCGAAAGGCAATTTTTGATCTGGTTGTCATCGTCTGAGGTCATTGCCTGCATGATTGTTGCAAGATGCCAGACGTTCCGTTTACCCGTATGCGGGCTGCCGACAGCACTCGCGAACTTGCCACGTCTAAAATAAGGATTATTGTCGCTCAAAACAACCCTGCGCGTGTTTTGGTATATTTTGTTATCGGCTTTAACAAACCCAAGGTACGGCAGGCTGATCAGGTTGGGAACATTCGCGTCGTCCATGAGCAAGCGGCCGCCATATCCATCGACCTCAAACGCGTAGATCTTGCCGAGCGTTTCATGCTCCACAATGCCATATTTGTCGATCGCCTGCTCAACTTCATTTGCCAGAGCCTTACATTCGTTCCCAAATGCCGCGTCTCTAACGACCATACCGAAAATTTCCGCAAGATGGCGAAGCTCGACAACGGCAAACGCGTTTGACGGGATCAGAAACGGGAAAATTGTCGAATCGTCTGACGGTCGAAAAGCCGAACGGATCAAACCGCAAGGTTTGACCGGATGACCCTCGCCTTCGAAAGGCGGGGCGTCGATCATCACCGTCGTTTTGCGGATAAATCTGTAGAGGCTAGGGCCATTTTTTAGCTGCTCGGTCCGAAAGATTTTAACGATCAGCCGCATTGCCCGCCGCCATTCTTCATCAAAAGCAGACGCGTCGCCCGTCGTTTTCCAATATTGATAAGACAGGCGAATTACATAGCACAGTGAATCGACCTCCCATTTTCGTTCATGCACACCGGGTTTGTTTGGCGGCAGATCGTCCCAGCCCTTTTCGCCGGTGTTTTTCAGAAACGCGTTGGCGTATGGTTCAAGCAAGACGCAAAAAGCCTGGCGATGAATTAACCCTTTTATCAGCCGCTGCAGGTCGGGGTCGCCTTTTACCAATGATAAATAAGGCGTGACCTGCGCCGTCGAATCGCGCAGCCAAAGCGCATGAATGTCGCCGGTGATCACAAAAGAATCAGGCTTGCCGTCACGCGTTCCGGTTTCCACCGTGGTGTCCAGCGTGTTCGGATAACAATTTTCAAACATCCATGCGAGCTCTTTATCCCTGATCGCGGATCTAACCTCGGCAATTTTTGCTTCAACGGCTTTTGAGACGAACTTTCTGTTTACCAAAATTGGTCGTTTGCTTTCAAATTCGGCGCTCCATGAAAAGACAGGTTCCGTCAAGAACATCATACCGGTCGTCGCAAGCGCCGAATGTTTTATGAATTCTCGTCTTTTCATCAATTCACGATCAATTAAACAACCCGTTCACGTAACTTTCCGGATCGAAAACCATCAGGTCGTCAACCTGTTCGCCGATGCCGACGTATCGTATCGGAAGATTTAGCTCCTTAGCGATCGCTACGGCAATTCCGCCTTTTGCCGTGCCGTCCAGTTTTGTCAGAACGATACCGGTGACGTTCGCAACTTTCAGAAATTGCCGCGCCTGTTCAAGGCCATTTTGGCCCGTCACGGCATCAATCACGAGAAGTGTCTCGTGTGGGGCCTGGGGCACTTCACGGCCCGCGATGCGCTTCATTTTTTCAAGCTCCGCCATAAGGTGCGCCTTGTTATGCAGACGTCCGGCGGTGTCGACAATAAGAACATCGGCATTGCGCGATTTTGCGGCCTGTAACGCGTCGAACAAAACCGCCGCCGGGTCGGTTCCCTGCTTTTGCTGCACGATAGGAACACCAGCCCGCTCAGCCCATATCTCAAGCTGGTCGGACGCCGCTGCGCGAAACGTATCAGCAGCGCAGATCAGCACGCCATTTCCTTCGTTTTTTATCCGTTGCGAAAGCTTGCCTATTGTCGTGGTCTTGCCGACACCATTGACGCCGACAACCATCAAAACGTACGGTTTGATGTCTTCAGGGATTTTGCGTTCGTCAGCGACGCCTCGTTCCTCCGAGTGATGCAGGATATCGAGCAGCTCGCGTTTCATTGCGGCCTTCAGTGCATCGAGATCGTTGATCTCCTGTCGCGAAACGCCTTTGCGAATCGCGTCCAGGATTTGCATTGTCGTTTGAACGCCAATGTCGGTCGAGATCAGCATTTCCTCGAGTTCGTCGAGGAATTCTTCGTCGATCTGCTTGCGCCCTTCAAAGATGGTGTCAAGACGGTTGTTGATCGAGTTGCGGGTTTTCTCGATCGCCTTTGAGAACCGCACGCCGAATTCTTTCTCGACCGCCTCCTCTTGTGCCTTTAATTCTTCGAGCGACTTATCGAGTCCAAGAACGGAGCTCGAAAATTTGTCTTCTTTGTTTCTTCGCCAAAAAAAAGCCATATAAGTATAAATCCGTGAATGATGGTAAATTTACGATTATAAAAAAATATCGCCCGTCGAACAACGAGCGATTGCGGATGATATTAAAATCGAACGGAAAACTATCAACTATATGCTAAGGACCACTAACTGTTCTCTGAAATTGTTAAACAGGTGCAGTTCAAAGGTCATATTTGACGGTTGAAGCGGGTCATTTCGTCTTAACGGTATAGCTTTAGCCGGTCCGAAGCCTTGTAAAGTGCAAATCCCAACACACACGAAAATACTACTGAAAAGTAAAAGCCGAACAATGCTCCGATCGCTTTTGCCGGCATATTGCCGAAACCGGGCAGGTCGAACGGTGAAAAGACCATACTGAAAAGTCCGCCAATAATGCCCGACATGATCGCGAGCGTTAGCGCCATTAACAAGATCTTTACATAATCGCCGCCCAGGCGCTTTATGGTGTCGAGGCCGACGAGAGGATTGATCGTTGCAAAAAATGACCGGGTATATCCGGCAACGGCGCAAGCAGCTGGAAAATAGAAAATGCCCCAAAGAAAGAAAATTGCTGAGAGAATTACGAGCGGAGCCGCAAGCGAGAAGAAATTCTTTATCAGCTGCTCGTTCTCCTTTTGCCGGGTTTCCGGCGATTTGCCAACGGCAGATTCAAGCCGCGATCTCTGCATTTTTTGAATCGTTTCGTTCGCACGTGCAACGTCGGCCTCGGTGTCCCCTGGGTTTGTTACAACCGGCGTTTGACCGTTTTCAAGCAGTTCCTGCTGTTTCAGTCTTTGCTCGTTTTGCTCAGCCGTTTTCCCAAGCAGATCTTTGACGCGTTCGGACTGTTGCATTGTCCGCTGTGCGTCGTAGTAGTGCGTGCCGGGAATTTTTTCGATATCGCTTTGAATTGCCTGCGAATGGGACATAGCCGCGCTGATAACAAAATACATGCCGATCGCAACAACCAAAATACACGGTCCGAACGACGAGACGTAAGCGCCGATGCTAAGAAAAAACGGATGCACAACATCGTCCCAGATCGAAAAGTCATCAAAACTCGGCATAAAATTACCGCCGATCTTTCCTTGTGCAAAATTCTCAACCGTATTTGCCAAGACGCCGAAAGTCAGCATATTGGCGAGCATAAAACAGAATATCGCCGCGACGATCATAAAGATGCCGCCCAAGGCCGATGCCGATTGTCCCAGCGTAAAGAACATGAACATAACGGCGCCGAAAAATAAGCTCGTCTTGAATTTGAACGGGTATGCCAACGCCTCAGAAAAATCGGAAAACCCAAATCCGCTCGCGACCGCCGCACTATGTATGGCCCTTGCCTGTTCTGTTTGTTGTACCTCGTTAACGCTTTTGCACAGTCCGCCGCATGACGGGCAAATTTTTACGCTCCCTCCATACCCGCTTGGGCATGCCCTGCAGAATTTCCCGCAACACGTAATGCATGTGTAATAGCTCTCGATGTCCGTGTGGATAGCACACCGCGACGGGTCCTGCTGTATGGTTTTCCGCGGTGCGGCAACTAACTCAGGCTCCGAAGCCGACGGCGTTCCGACATTGTTGGTAAAACTTTCTGCAATGGGCGTCGGCGTTTCCTCAACAGGCGGTTCGGCCTCTGAAACCGATACGGTCAGCGGGGGTTGCCCGGTCGCCTTTGCGTTAAAGAACGCCGTAAGAACAGGAACTTTTCCCGCCTCGATCCAACGCAGATTTCCGCGTCTGATCTTGTCCGCGGGCTGCAAAGCGCCGTCGGCAACCCATGAAGTCAGCTCGGCAAAATCAGCGTGATAGATCTCGCCATTGACTTCGACCTGCCAGATTTCAGCGTCATTTTGTGCGTTCATATTAACGAGCTAAAGTCCGAGCTCCAGAGGGTTATCGCCTTGCGAGGAAGGCAGGCGTGCAAAGTCATCGCCAAGTTCGAGGGGATCATCATCGGTTGATGAAGAAACGATCGCATGACCATCGTTTAAGGCAGCTTCGCCGGCCGAAACTTCATCAGCTTGCTCCAAAAACTTGGCACGCTGCCGGACTATTCCGTTAGCGACTTCGCCGGCATCGCAGGCCTGAACCAGGGCATCGACAACCGAACCGTCATATCTTGTGCCAATAAATTCCCTCATTCGGGACAGTGCATCGTTGAGAGGTAAGGCCTTTTGATATGGACGGTCGATCGTCATTGCGTCGAACGTGTCCGCGACCGACACGATCTTTCCCTGCATCGGTATCTGGTCGCCGGTCAAACCTTGCGGATATCCCATTCCGTTGACCATTTCGTGATGCATATACATTCCGGGCAGGAAATCGCGCATCGCGGGTATCTGCGACATTATCTTGTACCCTCGCTGAGGGTGGGTTTTCATTATTTTGAATTCGTCATCCGTCAGGGCCGAAGGCTTTTTAAGAATGGAATCATCGATCGCGATCTTACCTACATCATGCAAAAGAGCGCTTATGCGCAGCGTTTCCAGTTCTTCCTCCTGCATTCCCATGCGCTTGCCGATAGCTACCGAAATGCGAGAAACGCGTTCAGAATGGCCGCGTGTATATTTGTCCTTTCCGTCTATGGCCGCGGCGAGTGCTTTGACCGTCCCGACGAACAACTCCCGATTTTCCTGAGCCGCTTTCGCAAGCTTTGCGATGTGCTCTTCGAGCTTATCGCTCATCACGTTGAACGTTTCGCCGAGAGTGCCGATCTCGGTCACATTAGTGGTCTCGACGCGGGATGAAAGATCGCCCGAAGCGATCCGCTGAGCAGCTGAAACGAGTTTCAGTAATGGTGCGGTGAGAACTTTGGCACATACAGAGCCGACAAGCAGAGCGAACAACGCAAATGCAAGGCTTATGATCCACATCTGCGAACGCATTTCCCCGACCGACGCCAGGGCCTTCCGTTCGTCCTGCATTGTGATAACGCCAAAATTAAGATTTCGCCCAAAGCTTACAGTCGAATACGCACCTATCATATTGTGGCTTTCCCCGAAATGCTCGGCGGTAAACGGCACAAGTGCAGACTGGACCTGACGGTTCGATTGCTGCCACTCCTGAACTATCTTTAGGTCGCTAAGCGGCTGGTGGTTTGCAACGAACGTCGGATCCGGATGAAAGATCGTATTGCCGTTTTGGTTGACGACGAAGATGATCGGCAAGCCTGATTTCCAAAGCTCTTCTTCACTCGTAGGATTCACCCCGACGATATTCCTGGAAATGTCCCTGAGCGAGATTATCGCGATCACATTTGCCGTATTGCTGCCGTCTTTTATCACAGGAGCCGCAAACGTAAGCACAGATTCGCCATTAGCCGCGAGTGACACCGGCTGACTGATCTGAAGGCGGTCCTTGCTGAGCGTCGTCTGAGCTTCTGCGGCGATCGATTCGACTTCGTCACGGCTGATCGTTCCCGGCCTGAAGACAGAAAGCGAATCAGCATTGATCGGCTTTACATAGAGTGCGACGAGGTCCGGGTTTTCTTTCAATGTCTCGCCGAGCATCTGCTCGGTTTTTGCAGATGAGAGAATTGCCGGATTATCCGATAGTTCGAGCGCAACGGAAATGCTGCCTACGAGATCGCCATAACGCTTGCCGAACATCTCGATCTGCCTCGCCTTTTCCTGGACAAGCTGTATCTGATATCGGTTTTCGGCTGCGCGGAGTTCCTTCCCGCTTTTGTCGGAGAGCATCCAGCCCGTTAGGACAAGCGGAACCATTCCCACGAGCAGAAGCGTGAGAATAACAAAATATATAAGGCTTACTTTTTTTCGTTTCGGAGGCATCGCGAGCGGAGGCAGAGGGATGTGCCATTTAGATTTTATAATTATTGTGCAGTGTTGGTCAATGTTTTTCATTCAAGTTTAATGTGTTCCACCGTCCAAAGGGCCCAACGCACGCCAGCGTCCCTCCTGCGCGACATCTTATTTACGCAACGCCAACTGGAACAGCACTAAATTTGGGTCTCAAACCGTGTGTTTCCATACCAGGTTTCTTTCCGGTTCTACAGAAGCAACTTTTCCACGCTAGATCGCGTCTTTTCATCCGTCTAACAAATAGAAAATTTGCCGCAGATAGTTCATAATATTTTACGAAAATGTCCCCGGAACGCTGGCAACAAATCGAAGCGATCTTTCAGACCGCAGTTGACCTCAAAACTGCGGATCGCGCCGCTTTTATCGGCAAAGCGTGTGCCGGTGACGAGGAGCTCAAATCCGAGGTCGAAAAACTCATGGCCGATTACGAATCGGCGGACAGTTTTATCGAATCGCCAGTTTGGACGGACAGTAGTTTCCTCAACTCATCGGCAAAAAAAATAATTTCTGAATCGATCGACGAGCAGGCTGAACAGCTTGATCAGGAAGACCTCACAGGCCGTCAGATCGGCGCTTACCGGCTTGTGAACGAGATCGGCCGGGGCGGGATGGGTTCGGTGTTTTTGGCGGAACGTGCGGATGGCGAATTCTCGCAAAATGTCGCGATCAAATTGATAAAGCGCGGAATGGATTCCGATTTTATCATTCGCCGTTTCCGTCATGAACGCCAGATTCTTGCTTCGTTCGAACATCCGTTCATCGCGCGTCTTCTTGACGGCGGCAGCACGCCCGAAGGAATTCCCTATTTTGTGATGGAATTCATTGAGGGCGAGACGCTATACGATTACTGCGATAAGAAACGGCTTGGGTTGGCCGAGCGGCTGAAAATTTTCCAAAAGATCTGTTCAGCCCTCGACTACGCGCACGAACGCCAGATCATTCACCGTGACATCAAACCGAGTAACATACTGATCAACCGCTTCGGGTCGCCAAAACTGCTTGATTTCGGCATTGCAAAAGTCCTCGACCCAAATCTGATCCACGAATCGGTGAATCCGACGGCATCCGTGATGCGGATGATGACGCCTGATTACGCCAGCCCGGAGCAAATTCAGGGAACGGACATCACGCCGTCGAGCGATATTTATTCTTTGGGCGTGCTGTTGTACGAGTTGCTCACAGGCCACCGGCCGTACAATTTTACGGGGCGTGCATTGCACGAAGTTTCGCGTGTTATTTGCGAAGTTTCTCCTTCTCAACCGAGCCGGGTGTTGGGGGATCTTGATCACGTTCTGGCGAAATATTCTTCTCGCAACGGTTCATTCGCGACAACTCGCGGCACTACTGTTGAAGAGTTGGGTCGCGCCCTGGCAGGAAATCTCGACAGTATCATAATGAAGGCGCTGAACAAGGTGCCATCTGAGCGATACGAATCGGTCAACGCGATGTCCGAGGACATCGGCCGGCATCTTCGCGGCCAGGACGTCACTGCGGATGCGTTTGACGGAAATAAAGCCCCTGCTGCGTTCCAGCATTTGACGCCTCCCGCAAACAGCCGCGCTCTTGCGATTCTTCCCTTCCGCTTTTTGAACCTTTCGCCGTCAGGCGAAGCAGAGGACAAATTCCTCGGACTTGGATTGGCAGATGCTTTGATCTCGCGGTTGAGCAAAGTGCGGCGGTTTGTCGTGCGTCCTACAAGCGCGATCCTTTCATTCGCAGACGAATACACCGATCCGATAAAAGCAGGGCACGAGCTAAAAGTTGATTATATCCTCGACGGCAACATCAAAAAGGCCCAGGACCGTTTGCGCGTTACGGTACAGCTCCTAAATGTCGCCGACAACGCGGCGGTTTGGGCAACCTCGATCGATGAGATCGTCTCCGACGTTTTTGCGCTCGAAGACACTTTGTCGAATAAGCTGATCGAAGTGCTGTTGCCGCAGCTATCCGGCAGTGAGCTTGCGGAATACGCAAAACGTGGAACTGATGTTCCCGAAGCATTCGAACATTATCTGCGGGGTCGCTATCACTTCAACACATTTACCGAAGAGGGCCTTGCAAAGGCTTTTGTTTCGTTTCACAGCGCTATTGCGGCTGATCCGAACTATGCGTACGCTTATTCCGGGATCGCTGATTATTACAACTGGCTCGGTATAATCGGCGTTTTGCCGCCGCAGGAATGTTTTCAGCCGGCGATCGAGGCCGCCTCAAAAGCCATTGAACTTGATGACGAGTTGTCTGAGGCTCACGCCAGTCTTGGCTTTTCATTGCATGCCGGAAATTACGACTGGAAGGGTGCCGAATACCATCTTCGCCGTGCCATAGAGTTAAACCCCGGCAATGCGAACGCGTATGTTTGGTATTCGATAGTCCTTTATACCGAGGGACGTTTTACCGAAGGCCTGGAGTTTGCACGGCGAAGCCTCGACCTCGACCCGCTGACGCCGTTCAATCATCACAATGTCGGCTGGGGATTGTATTTTGCTCGTCGATTTGACGATGCGGTTAATCAGTATCGTAAGGTCATCTCGGATTTCCCGACTTACGGATTCGGCTATTACGGGTTGAGCAAGATCCACCGCTATATCGGCGAGACCGCCGCGGCCATCCGGGAAAGCGACAAGGTAAAGCAGTTAATGGGAGACAGCATCTTTTCGCTGCTTGCCGAGGCCGAATGCTACGCAGCCGACAACCAAAGATCTGAAGCCCAAAAGATGCTGCGTAACCTCGAAGACTTTGCAGAACAACGGTATGTTTCGCCGTATCAATTGTCGCTCGTTTATTGTTATCTGGGTGAAACCGAAAAGGCGTTCGAATATCTTGAAAAAGCCGTCGAGATCAAGGAGGCGTGGCTAAATTGGATGGGAGTCGAGCCTGCGTTCGACATCCTGCGAACCGACAGCAGGTTCAATGAGATTTGGCATCCTATCGCCTATCCCGATTCAAGCGGTGTTCTGTCGGACTGGGAATCTCGCTCGACCGGATTTATCGAAAGCAACACACAGATCGCCGCGGCTGCCCGGGCAAACGAAGGCTTGCACAATCTGACAACGCTTGTGATCGACACCAGCGAAAAGACGGACGACGGCATATCACCGCCGCGGCCGGGCTTTGTTGCGTCTAATTATTTAAAGATCGCAGCCGGGCTGATGGTGGTTATTCTGATTGGCGGTGTATTTACGTGGTATCGCTTCGGTTCTTCAACCGGCAAGGAGACAACGCAAATTTTGGCGTTTCACGAACCGTCAATAATCGTATTGCCCTTCAAGAGCGATGACGGATCGAATGATGACATCGGCGTCGGGTTGGCCGACGCGCTTACGAACAAGCTTGGCAACATTAAATCGCTCCAAATGATATCGGGGAGTTCGGGACGAGCGGTGGCGACGTCCGATCTGTCCGAGATCGGTTCCGACCTCGGAGCGGCATTTGTTCTTCGCGGAACGATCCATCGCGAGGGAGACAGTGCTAATTTGAATGCCGAATTGATAAGAACCTCCGACAACACAACACTGTGGTCGGAGGATTTTGCGGCTCCGGACGGGAATCTCTTTGGGTTGCAGACGCGCGTTGCCGAAAAACTATGGACGTCCCTCGGCATCGAGCCGCTGCCACTCGAGCGCCAGCAGGTGCTGAAGAGTTACACCAGCAGCAACTCTGCTTATCAGTTTTATCTCGTCGGCCGCTATCAAATGGGCAGCCGCACTTCCGATGACCTGCGGAAGGCGATCAGAACGTTCGAAAAGTCGATCAACGAAGACCCGAATTTCGCGCTTCCGTATGTCGGCATCGCGGACGCCTACGCTTTGCTTCGCTTATACGATGTCGAGCCGCCGCTGGACTCGTATCCAAAAGCGCAGGAAAATGCACTGAAAGCTCTTGCGATCGACGATAATCTTGCCGAAGCGCACGCTACGCTCGGATATCTGAAGTTTTATCACGAGCGTGACCGCAAAGGATCGGAGCTCGAATTTCGCCGGGCCATCCAGGTTAATCCGTCCTACGCCCAGGCCCACCATTGGTTCGCTCTGGCTTTGATCGGAATGAATCGCCCTGTTGAGGCGATCACCGAAGCAGAATCCGCGCAACGACTGGACCCGCGATCGTTGGCAATAAAAGCCGCGACCGGCATGGCCTATTTTTTCAGCGGCCACTATGACCAGACAATTGAAGAATGCAACAAGGCTCTAGCCCTCAATGACAGCTTCATTCCCGCAAACAAAGTAAAACGCTGGGCATTCATGGCGATGAATGATACGACGGCCGCACACGAATCGTTCAGGAAGGAGATGAGCTATAGCGGCGGAAGCCTTTCCGATCCGGGCTGGCGGGTTATCGAGGTTCAGCTTACAGGACCAAACGACGACCGGGCGGCAGCATTGGATATGTTGAACAAGGCGGTCGCCGATCCGACGATTAGCCACAACCATTTTGCGTTCGCTTACGAGGTTGCGCTTGCCTATAACGCATTGCGTGAAACCGAAAAGGCGCTCGACTGGCTCGAAAAATCCGATGCGGCACGCTCGCACGGTTTTAACTTTCTCGAAGTCGATCCGCGATTGGCAAACCTCAGAAACGAGCCGCGGTTTATAAAGCTTGTAAAATCGTTGAATTCCTAGGTCGACGCCGAGTCAGATCGGTACCACCTGGCTGGCGGAGGCTTTTCCACGCGCGTCAACCCGAATCGCCCGATCCGATCTTCCTGATCCTGGTCGAACCGTCACAAATTAGTTGACCTCCTAACTTGGCTAATGGCAAAATAACCCTGCTAATTCTCGACATTTTAAATCCCGGATGACGTTTGACGTAGAGAACCCGATTGATCCCATAGTCGGTCGCCGCATAGGTGTATACCTTCTTCAGGAAGAGGTGGGCCACGGCGGCATGGGAACCGTTTACCGCGCCGAGCGCGCGGACGGCGAATTTCGCCAGACGGTCGCCGTAAAACTCATAAAGCGCGGCATGGACACGGATCTCATCCTTAAACGGTTCCGTCGCGAACGTCAGATCCTTGCGGCGTTAAATCATCCGAATATCGCATATTTCCTCGGCGGCGGATCGACCGATGACGGCCGGCCCTATTTTGTAATGGAATACATAGAAGGGCAGCCGCTTTACGGATATTGCGACGAGAAACGGCTTACCACATCTCAGCGCTTAAAGATCTTTCGCGAGATCTGCTTCGCCGTTAATGCGGCTCATCAGCTGAAGGTGATTCACCGCGACCTGAAACCGTCAAATGTATTAGTGAAAATCGATGGGAAGCCAAAGCTGCTCGATTTCGGTATTGCAAAGGTTCTCGATCCGGATCTGATGACGACGGACATCGAACCGACCGCGACGCAGATGCGGGCAATGACGCCGGAATACGCTTCGCCCGAGCAGATCAGCGGTGACGAGATAGATCGGGCGTCAGATATTTATTCACTGGGCGTCATTCTGTACGAATTGCTCACTGGCCATCGCCCTTACAGTCTCCAGCGTCGCGTTCCGGACGAGGCCGCGCGGATAATTCGGGAAGAGGAGCCGACAAATCCGAGCGGCAGCCTGACCCGCGATGAAAACCTGTTGCCAACTGGCTTGGAAAGCCAACCGACTCTTGACGCAATTTTGAAGGCGCGAAACGCTTCTCTGGAATCGCTCCGCCGTGAGTTGTCCGGCGACCTTGATCGAATAATTCTTAAATCGCTGCGAAAAAAACCGTCCGAGCGCTATCAAACCGCGGCCGAACTTGCGAATGATATAACCAATTATCTCGAATCAAGGCCGGTGAACGCCGAATTTTTCGTGTCGATGAGAAACATTCCGCGTACCGTATCGCGAAACGATTTCACGGTCGCGGTTCTGCCGTTCAAGATGTTAAGTAAAACCGCGACCGGCGATACCGGAGACGAGTTTTTAGGGATCGGATTAGCGGATGCAGTGATCACGCGTTTGAGCGGTGTTCAGCGACTTGTCATCCGACCTACCAGCT
>DATJGV010000162.1:0-6580 GCA_035494575.1 Pyrinomonadaceae bacterium
CCGCCCTTTGGCGGCATCGGCATTACGATCGTACTTTGGAATTCGACATCCTCGCCGTTGTCTACATTTACCGGCTCGAGCGAAATCCCGCAAAACGGGCAAAATACGTCTGATTCAGCGACTTCCGAGCCGCATTCGTGACAATATGTCATCTTTTCCTATGGTTTCCGGACTAACGGGTGTTCAATCAATTACATGAAACCGCAAAAATGTCTTACCTACGATTATCTCGTCACCGTCAACGAGGATCTGCGGGCTGCCGGGGAGCAACCGGCGTCCGCGGTTAACATACGTTCCATTGGTCGAGCCTAGATCTTCGATAAAAAACTTGCCGTCTTTTTGAATTATACGCGCGTGCCGACGTGAAACTTTGGCTTCCTGATCATGCGAATCGAGATCGACGTCAGGGAAAATCCCATTATCGGCGTCCCAGCGGCCGATGTTCGATTCATCCTGTGTAACGGCAAATTCCGTCCCGGCATTGTCGCCGCGCTCGATCGTGAGCGTCGCACGCATCGGTTTCACGGCCGGTGCCGGAATGATCCCGGAACTTTTCGATTCGTCTCCGTTCTCTACGATCAAAGGCGGAATCCCGACGGAGGTCATATGTCCGCTTCCGCTGCGATAAATAGGTGTTTCGGCAGTGTGCGGGCGCAGGTTCGGAAGATCCGTTCTATGCGGATCGTCAACCGACTGCAATTTTATTCCGCATTCGTCGCAGTATTGCGAGCCGTCGAGGTTATCGGTACCGCACGACTGGCATCTTATCATCTTCATCATTTCTTGCGGGCTTCTAAGTTTTTACACTTTGAATTCAATACAAGCTTATTTTAACCCGTAAATGAACGTTCGTAAATCGTAAATCGAAGGTGTGCAAACGTCAAATGCCGGAAAATCGTTATTGTTCGATGCCCATTCCCGCTTTTGCACGCTACTTTTTTGAAACTCTTTTCATCAAAGCGTCGTAGTAAAGGCTTGACGCTCGATAGCGGCAATATTTGCATAAAGCCTTTAATCAGTTAATAGTTCACTCTGCGAGGAATAGTAATATATGGCATTGAGCCGTAAGGGAAAAATAGTGATCGGGGTTTCGGCTGCCGTTCTTCTTTTAATAATAGTTGTCGGCAGTATTTTTGCCACCCGTTCCGATACGCCGGAGGTCACCGTCGTCAAGGTTGAAACGCGCAAAGAGCTGCGTTCGACCGTAACGTCGTCCGGCGAGGTCCGGCCGATCCAGTTTATGAACCTTACAAGTGAAGTTCAGGGCCGGATCGAGGAGATATACGTCAAAGAAGGCGACCACGTGACAAAGGGCCAACCGCTTGTCCGGCTAGATCCGAACCAGCTTCAATCGACGACCGACGCTCAACTTGCCGCTTTTCAGACAGCGCAGGACGATGTTCGCGTATCTCAGTCGCAGGTTTCCGCGGCCCAAAACCAGCTTTCGCAGTCTGAACAGGGCCTCAACGTCGCGCAAGTTGCGGTTGACACCGCGCGTCAGCAGGTTGTTGCCGCTCAAACGGACGTTGACAAGGCCCAGGTTGAACTAAACGCGGCGACGCGCGAACTGAAGCGTAACGATCAGTTGCTCGAAAGCGGCGTCGTTTCCAGGCAGGTTTACGACGAAGCAAAGGACCGCCTTGAAAGCGCACGCGTTTCGCTAAACACCGCAAAGGCAAATCTCGCAACAAGGCAGCTCTCGATCAAGGACGCAACCGCTCGTCTAAATCAGCAAAATGTCTCGGTACGGGACGCAAAACGCGCGGTCGATACGGCGAACCTAAATGTCAATGTGAGCCAGTCGCGGGTCAACCAACAGGCTGCAACGCTTCGCGGTTCACGAAACCAGCGAGATAAGACACTGCAGGTTGCTCCGATCAACGGTGTTATCGCGGAAATTCCGTCAAAGGTGGGAACGTTCGCCGTTGCCGGACTTTCGACAACTCCGCTGCTGACCATAGCCGATATGTCCACGATCAACGTCGAGGTCAAGGTTGACGAAACCGAGATCGACAAAGTAGCAGTCGGCCAGAAGGCAAAGATCAAGGTCGATGCCATGGGCGACAAAGAGCTCGAAGGCGAGGTTGCACAGAAAACGCCCCTTGCCGTCGGCAAATCGCAGACGAGCGGCGGCCTTTCGACAAATATCAATGTTCAGGAAGCAAAGGAGTTTCGCGTTGTTATTCAGTTGAACAATCTGCCTGACGAAGTGCATGACGCTCTCCGTCCAGGTATGAGCGCAACCGCGGTGATCACGACAAAGACAGTTGAAAACGTTATCGCGGTTCCCCTTCAGGCAGTTATCGAAAAGAAACCGGAAGGCTCGCAAACACCGGGTCAGCCGGCCAACACGCCGGAACCGATGGACAAGCCGAAACCGATCAAGGGCGTTTATGTTCTGGACGGCAACAAGGCCAAGTTCAAACAGGTCGAAACCGGCATAACAGGCGAAGCAGACATCCAGATCACAAGCGGATTATCGGACGGCGAAGAGGTCATAACGGGCCCGAGCCGCATACTGAACACGCTTAAAGAAGGAACGGTGGTCAAGAAACAGACCAAGAAGGAAGGGGATAATTCCGCGAAGTCATAGCAATACGGAGCTTTAATTATGGCGGATACAGCTATGTACCGATTTATGGATGATGAACACGCCGTGGTGCCTGCTCCTGCGGGCATCGAGGTGATTCCCGATCGCGCGCTCATTTCGATGGAGAACATCTGGAAAACATACCAGATGGGCGCCGAGGAACTGCACGCCCTGAAGGACGTGTCGTTCCAGGTCGAAAAAGGCGAATATCTCGCGATCATCGGCCCGTCGGGATCCGGTAAATCGACGTTGATGAATCTGATCGGCTGTCTCGATTCGCCGACGAAGGGCCAGTATTGGATAAACGGGCATCGCGTAAGTGAAATGTCCGACGACGAGCTTGCCCGCATTCGCAATAAAGAGATCGGATTTGTTTTCCAGACGTTTAACTTACTGGCGCGCGCAACCGCCTTGCACAATGTCGAGCTTCCGCTGATATACGCGGGGATCCGTGCCGCCGAACGCCATGAAAAGGCAACGGCCGCATTGGAATCGGTTGAGCTTGGCGACCGCGTCCTGCATAAACCGAACGAACTCTCAGGCGGACAGCGCCAGCGCGTTGCGATCGCCCGCGCTCTCGTAAATCATCCGTCGATCCTGCTTGCTGATGAGCCG
Organism: Pyrinomonadaceae bacterium; assembly: GCA_035494575.1. Classification (GTDB taxonomy): domain Bacteria; phylum Acidobacteriota; class Blastocatellia; order Pyrinomonadales; family Pyrinomonadaceae; genus OLB17. Next base: position 3,206 of record DATJGV010000162.1, read on the forward strand.
ACCGGCGCTCTCGATTCGAAAACCAGCGTCGAGATCATGACGTTGTTCGAACGGCTGCATTCCGAAGGAAATACGATCATCGTTGTGACCCACGAACACGAAGTTGCCGAGCGAGCACACCGCGTTATAACGATCCGGGACGGCCGCATCGAAAATGATGAAAGGATCAAATGATTGAAAGCCTGCCCGGTTACATTTCGATCACATTTATCCTGACCACGTTTCTCACCGTCGGCATTCTTTTTTACGCCGTCAAGAAAACGGTTTTCGACACCGTACCGGCCAAGATCCTTATCTTTCTGATGGGATTTTGGCTTCTGTTTCAGGCCGCATTCGCACTCGGCGGAACTTATCAGGTTATGACCGCTCCACCGAGAGTTTTACTTTTTGGTGTCGCGCCCGCTTTACTGCTAATAATCGCATTCTTCATTTTCGGCCGTGAGAACTTTGTCGAGCGCCTGCCGCTTAAGGTGTTGACGATCCTGCACGTCGTTCGGATCCCGGTTGAGCTTGTGCTTTTTTGGCTATTCCAGCAAGGCCTCGAACCGCGTGCGATGACATTTGAGGGCAGCAATTTCGATGTCTTGTCGGGACTGACCGCCCCGCTGATTTACTTTTTTGCGTTTCGCGGCGGCAAGACAAACCGCCCCCTGCTGATAGTTTGGAATATTTTTGCCTTGCTGCTGTTATTTAATATTTTAATAATTGCGATACTTTCGTTCCCCGGCCCGATGCAGAAACTGGCGTTTGACCAGCCGAACTTGGGCGTTACGTATTTCCCTTTCATTTGGCTGCCGAGCGTGATCGTCCCGACGGTTTTGTTTTGCCACCTCGCGAGTTTATGGCACCTTTTGAAACAGAAAGAATAACCTACAACTGGATGGCATTCAGCATTTTTACAGAAAAACAATTGAGAAGATCCGAAAAGCAGGATTTGGTCTGTGTATTTCGGTTTTTTGTCTGTACGTTCTGTGGTAATAGCTTGCGAACATTTTGAACAAAGAATTCACGGAATGAAGACACAGAAAACGACCTTTCGAAAACCTTAGTTGGTGGTTTGAAATTAAACCTGTTTGCGGATTTCTGCGTATCATATCAGTGGTTCATTACATCTTAATTTTTGATGAATATTAGCGAAACATTAAAACTTGCATTTGCGGCGATCTGGGCGCACAAGCTCCGTTCGTTCCTGACGCTGCTCGGGATGATCATCGGCGTGATGACGTTCATGATCGTGGTTTCGCTGTTGCTCGGTTTCAGCTCTTACGTTGACGAAAAGCTTGCCGGGATCGGATCAAATTCATTCACCATACGGCGATTCAGCTTTGACGATTTTAAGGACACCGACACCATCAATGAGGCCCAGCGTCGCAACAAGGAATTAAGCTTTGACGAATTGCAGTTCATTCGCGACCACGCGCAGTTGATCGGCAAGATAGGCGCCCGGGCCGGCAACACCAATCGCGATGTGAAGCACGGGAATATAACCGTTACAAGTGTCCAAATAAGCGGCGCCGAGCCCGTAATAGCCGATATCGAAAAACTCGACATCGCTCAGGGACGATATTTCAGCGATACGGAAAACAACAACGCCATGCGCGTCGTCTATATCGGAATGGACGTCGCGAACAAGCTGTTTCCGCAAGGCGACGCGCTCGGACAGGAGCTGACAATTTCCGGGATCCCATACAAGATCATCGGCCTGCAGACGGCTAAGGGTACGGTTTTCGGACGGCCGCAGGACAACTTTATCGATATGCCGATAAAGACGTTCGGCGCGAATTTCGGTGGCCTAAAATACCAGCGCGCACCGTATTTTGTGGTAACCGCTAAAAACGAAAAAGTTTTCAACGATGCTGTTGAGGAGGTCCGCGCCTTAATGCGGATCAAACGCAAAATACCGTTCGGCGAAAAGGACACATTCGGCATTTTGACGCCCGACGCGATCTCGGGCCTGATCAGCCGCGTGACGCGGCCGATCGGCATGGTCATACTTTTTGTTCCCATGATCGCCCTGCTTGTCGGAGCTATCGTGATCATGAACATAATGCTCGTGGCGGTGACCGAACGAACAAAGGAGATCGGAATACGCAAAAGCCTGGGCGCGAGACAAGCAGACATCCTCAAACAATTTTTGTTTGAAGCCGCGACGCTGTCCGGCATCGGAGGGTTGATCGGGCTTATTTTGGCAGAGATCGCCGGTTTTATAATTACTGCAGTTTTCTTCCAGACCAGTATCCCGCTGTGGACCGCGGCATTGGCAATTTTCTTTTCCGGCGGCGTCGGAATTTTGGCTGGCCTGTTTCCTGCGTGGAAGGCGGCAAGGCTTGACCCGATCGAGGCTCTGAGAGCGGACTAGGCTTGGGCGGAAACGCAAGTGTGAACGAGCGTGCACATATCGATGAATTACCACGCTCCTTAACAGCGCGTCTCTTCCAAAGAAAATATGAAGTTTATCACCAGCACTTTTTATGAAAACCTCAAGATGGCGCTCGACACGCTGCGAGGTAATAAGCTGCGCTCTTTTCTGACCATCGTCGGCGTTGTTGTAGGCGTTATTACGGTGATGTTGATCTCATCGATCATCAGCGGCATAAATGTCGCCGTCGAAAAAGAGGTCGAATCGTTCGGGACCCGCTCGATCTTTCTTTACAAAATGGACATCGGCATACGAACGAGTGCTCCGACGCGCGAGGAGCGTATGCGCAAACCGCTGACAATGGACGATGCCGAGGCGATCAAACGGCTGTCATCCATCGAAACGACGGTTCCCTTTTTGGACGTTTCAAATAATTTTTTCGGCTCAAAGATCCTGGTTACCGGAAAGAACGGTAAAACCTCGTCCGCGGTTCAGCTGCAGGGCACGACCTCGGATATGGAAAGGGCTCCCGGCGAGGTGCTAATGACCGGACGCTGGTTTTCATCATCCGAAAACGAACAGAACGTAAATGTCTGTGTTATCGGATCGACTGTTATCGAGAGCTATTTTCCCTATGAAGATCCGCTTGGCGAGACGATCGAGATCGGCGGCAACCAGTTCCGCGTCATAGGAACGCTCGAAAAACGCGAGCAGCTTTTCGGCGGCGGCGGCGGCAACAACGACCAGAGCAACGTTATCTATATGCCGATGGGCGCCGCAAAGAAATTAAAACCGAACGCGGACGATATGTTCATTCTTGCGGTTGCCAAAGAGGGTCAGCTCGAAAAGGCAAAGGATGACGTTCAGGACCTGCTGCGCATTCGCCGGCGTGTGCCCTTTGGCGAAAAGAATAATTTTGCGATGGAAACGTCGGCCAGTCTGATCGATCAGTTCAAGGCAATTACGGGTGGGGTTTTTCTGGCGATGGTCGTTATCTCGTCCGTCGGCTTAATGAT